>CACZTC010000107.1 GCA_902784015.1 uncultured Erysipelotrichaceae bacterium
AAATGGGGAATGTGAAATCGATAAATTAATGCAAGCAAAGATTGAAGGTGAGATAGCTTTCATTCTTAAGGAAGATTTATATGGTGGGGAAGTAACAGCTGAAGATGTTCGCAATGCAACAGATTATGTCGTAGCAGCATTTGAAATAGTCGATAGTAGAGTTGCTGATTGGAAAATTAAATTAGTTGATACAGTTAGCGATAATGCTTCTAGCGGCAGATATGTATTAGGTGATAAAAAAGTCAAAATTGAAGATGTTGATCTTCCAAATATACCAATGAAACTATATAAGAATGGCGAACTTGTGAATGAAGGAAAAGGTGATGCTGTTCTAGGAGATCCTGCTATTGCGGTAGCATGGTTATCTAATAAATTATGGTCATATGGTGTAACCCTCAAAAAAGGTGAAGTGATTCTATCAGGAGCTTTCTCAGCAGCACCAGCTGCTGTTAAAGGTGATGAATTTGAAGCTGATTTTGGGGAGATGGGTAAAGTTAAAGCTAAATTCATTTAGAAAGGGGTAATGGTTATGGCGGATAAAATTAAAGTTGCAGTCATTGGGCCAGGTAATATAGGTAGCGACTTGATGTATAAGATTTTTAGAAGTAAAAATCTAGAAATGACTATGATGGCAGGTATTGCGGAATCAGAAGGTATCAAGCGCGCACAATCATTCAATGTTCCAACAACTATTGAAGGCGTAAATGGTTTACTAAAAGATGGTGATCCAGATATAAAAATTGTGTTTGATGCTACTAGCGCTGCAGCTCATTTAAAATTCAATGGCCCTGCATTAAAGGAAGCCGGTAAGATCGCAATTGATTTAACTCCTGCGGCAATTGGACCATATTGTGTGCCAACAGTAAATTTAGATGAATTAAGTGCTGCACCAAATATCAATATGGTTACTTGTGGAGGTCAAGCCACAATTCCAATTGTTTATGCAGTATCTCGTGTAGCTGGAGCTAAATATGCTGAAATTATTGCGTGCATCTCTAGTAAGAGTGCCGGTCCTGGTACAAGAGCTAATATGGATGAGTTCACTGAAACAACAAGTAAAGCGATTGAGGTTGTTGGTAAAGCTGATAAAGGTAAAGCAATTATTATTCTTAATCCAGCAGAACCTCCGCTCATGATGACAGATACAATCCATGTCCAAGTAAAAGATACAAATGTAAGCTTTGAAGAAATCAATAAATCTATTTATGAAATGGTTGATGAACTAAAGAAATATGTTCCAGGTTATCAACTAAGAGTACCTCCAACAATGGATGGAGATAGAGTTACAGTTATCGTCCAAATTGAAGGACAAGCAGATTTCTTACCTGCTTATAGTGGCAATTTAGATATTATCAATTCTGCAGCAGTAGCAGCAGCAGAAAAGATTGCAGAAGAAATGTTGAAAGGAGAGTAAAATTACGATGGCAAAAGGTAAAAAGATTACTATTATTGATACTACATTACGTGATGGTAGCCATGCTGTTAGACATAGTTTTACTAAAGAACAAGTTTCTGCAATCGCAGGTGGGCTAGATAAAGCTGGCGTAGATATTATTGAATTATCTCATGGTGATGGTTTAGGAGGATCTTCATATAATTATGGTTTCTCTAAAACCCAAGAATTAGAATTACTTGAAGCAGCTTCATCACAAATTACAAATGCTAAATTAGCAGTATTATTACTACCTGGTATTGGTACTATTGCTGATTTGAAAGAAGCACAAAAAAGAGGGGCAACAGCAGTTAGAGTTGCTACACATGTTACAGAAGCAGATGTTAGTGCAGAACATATTCATGCAGCTAAGGATTTAGGTATGTTTGCGGTTGGCTTCTTAATGATGTCACATATGGCACCAACAGAAAGAGTTGTTGAAGAAGCATTAAAGATGGAAAGTTATGGAGCAGATTATATTAACTTAGCAGACTCTGCTGGTTATTTAACACCAAGCGGCGTACAGGAAAGGATTGAAGCAGTTGTTAAGGCAGTTAAGATTCCTGTTGGTTTCCATGCTCATAATAATATGGGTATGGCAATAGCTAATTCTCTGAAAGCTGTTGAATGTGGTGCTACTTATATTGATGGAACATTAAGAGGTTTAGGCGCTGGCTCTGGTAATGCTCAAATAGAAGTATTAGCAGGTGTATTAAATAGAGAAGGATATGATATAAATGCTGACTTCTATAAATTGATGGACTTAGCTAAAGAAGAAGTTGATCCAATCATGTTAAGACCACAAATAATCTCAAATGCTTCATTTATGTTAGGTTATGCAGGTGTTTATTCTAGCTTCCTCTTACATGTATATGATGCAGCAGAAAAATATGATTTAGATCCACGCGATATCTTAGTTGAACTAGGTAAACGCGGAATGGTAGGTGGACAAGAAGATATGATTATTGATGTTGCTTACCAATTAAAAAATGGCTTAGTTAAGTGATACTTATGGAATATGTAATCACAGATGCAGAAACAGGAAACAGCTTTAATTGTAAAGCTGAGGAGAGTTTGTTAGCAGGGATGCGCAGGTCGGGCAAAGGGCCTATCAAATATGGTTGCTTCGGTGGAGGTTGTGGAGTCTGTCGGGTAAAAATATTAGAAGGTCAATATGAGAAATTTAAGACCATGAGTAAAGCTCATGTAAGCGCAGAAGATGAGAAGGAAGGTATTATCCTTGCATGTTGTGTCAAGCCGTTAAGTAATATTACATTAAAAAGAGAGAAAAAATAAAGGAGAAAAATATGGCAATTACAAAAACAATACGTCCAGGATTAATTCAAATTAGAGTATTAGATTTAGACGAAACATTAGATTTCTATAAAAGAATTATCGGTTTAGATGAAGTAGGCCGTACAAGTGATGGTCGTGTTATGTTAAAAACATATGATGAATTCGATCACCATTCAGTAGTTCTACGTAAAGCTGATGAAGCTGGTTTAGACTATGTTGCATTCAAGATGGTTAGTGCTGAAGCTTTAGAACAAGCAAAAGCTGTTACAGAAGCATTCGGTTATCCAGTAGAAGTAGCTAGTGATGAACAACCAGGTTTCGGTAAACGTTACAGCTTCAAACTATGTACAGGTCACAATATCCAACTATATAGTGAAGTTGAATTAGCTGATAAGATTCCTATGTTAAGAAACCCAGATCCATGTGGTGATGAAGAACCACGTGGTATTAGAGCTCAACGTTTTGACCACTTATTATGCTATGGTCCAAA
>CACZTC010000108.1 GCA_902784015.1 uncultured Erysipelotrichaceae bacterium
GACGCCTACATTATTCATCCATAGTGATGAAGATTATAGATGTCCTTTACCAGAAGGAATGCAGATGATGCAAGCATTAGCTATTCAGAATGTTGAAACAAGATTAGTGATATTCCATGGGGAAAATCATGAATTAAGTAGAAGTGGCAAACCATTACATCGTATAAAAAGATTAGAAGAGATAACAGCTTGGTTTGATAAGCATACGAAATAATTATGAATAATAAAATTGAGATAAAAGATATTTTAGATTATAAATTTGTTTCAAACGCTTTTTATAATCCTAGTGGTAAGATTATTGTCTTTGATCTTACAACTATGAACGAAAAGAAGAATTGTTATGAAAGAAGCGTATGGAAGATTGAGAATAATAAATATGAAAGAATAACAGGCGAATTGAACGCAAGCGCTATATGTTTTCTTGATGAAACAAGATTATTGTTGAAAAGAAATGCAGTAGAACATGAAGAAGGTTTTACTGACTTCTTTATTATGGACTTAAAGGTAGCAGAAGCTAAATTAGCTTTCTCTTTACCATTAATCGTTACAGAGATTAAACCTATTAAAGATGGCTATGCTTTATTAGGCATAATTGATAGGGATGATCCAAATGCATATAAAGATAATGAGGAAGTTAGACAAAATAAATTAAAAGAAAAAGAAAATAATAAAGATTATCAAATAGTTGATGAATTGCCTTATTGGCTTAATAATGCTGGCTATATTAATGGTAAAAGAAGTGCTTTATTTATATATCGCAATAATAAATTAAAAAGAATTACTAATGCATATTGTGATGTTGAGGAATTTATTATCGATAATAATAAAATTTATTATAGCTATGAGATTCATAAAGGGAAAAGAAAATTTAGATCCAAGATAAATGCTTATGATATAGATAAAAATATAAATGAGAAATGTTATGAAAAAGAAGATTTATCTATACATAACTTAGTCATATATAAAGGTGATTTATATGCGCAAGTTACCGACAAAAAAGAATATGGCAGTAATGAAACGGGTAAGGTCGCAAAACTTGTAAACGGAGAATTTATAATATTATTTAAACCAGATAGGACCTTACATTCTTCTATTGGTAGCGATGCTTCATATGGCGGAGGTAAGAGTAGTCTTCTTTATAAAGATAGTTATTATACTTTAGTAACAGATGAGGATCATATATGTATATATAGATATGATCAAATGATTAATAAGAAAGTTGTTCTTGATAAACAATTCGCTATTAAATGTTTAGATGTTAAGAAAGATAAGATAGTATTTGTGGCATCAACTTCTAAACAATTATATGAAGTATATGAATTAGATAATAAAGGTAAGATTAAACAATTAACTAATTTTTCTAAAGAATTATTTAATGATAAATATATATCTATTCCAAAAAAAATTAATTATACTTCTTGTGGCCTTAATTTACATGGTTATTTATTATTCCCAAAAAATTATAATCCTAAGAAAAAATATCCTGCTATTCTCGATATACATGGTGGCCCTAGAGTGGCTTATGGAACTAATTTCTTCCATGAAATGCAGGTATGGGCTTCTAAAGGCTATGTTGTGATGTTTACTAATATTAAAGGCTCTGATGGTAGAGATGATGAATTTGCGGATATTAGGAATAAATATGGAAGTATTGATTATGATAATCTAATGGATTTTGTGGATGTAGTATTAAAGAAATATCCTAATATTGATAAAAAGAAATTATGTGTAACAGGCGGATCATATGGAGGTTTTATGACGAATTGGATTATTGGTCATACGGATAGATTCTGCTCAGCCGTTAGTCAGAGATCAATATCTAATTGGATATCTAAAGCACTAATATCTGATATTGGTTATTTCCATAATGCTGATCAGCATGGTGCTCCACATATCTTTGATGGTTTTGATAATTTATGGCGCCATTCACCTTTAAAATATGCGGAAGGAATAAAGACGCCTACATTATTCATCCATAGTGATGAAGATTATAGATGTCCTTTACCAGAAGGA
>CACZTC010000109.1 GCA_902784015.1 uncultured Erysipelotrichaceae bacterium
CATTCTCTGAGAAATATTTATTAGATGTATTACCAAAATCAGTTAAGAAGATTGCGGTATTAGATAGATCTAAAGAAACAGGTTCTAGAGAGCCATTATTCTTAGATGTATGTTATGCATTAAGAAATAATAAAGACTTAGTAATTACTGGTGGTAGATATGGTTTATCTAGTAAAGATACTAACCCAAGCCATGTTAATGCAGTATTTGAAGAATTAAAGAAAGATAATCCTAAAGAAGAATTCACAATTGGTATTGAAGATGATGTCACTCATTTATCATTAGCTCCAGTTGATATTCAAATTGATTCTGATTATACTAGCTGCTTATTCTATGGTTTAGGTTCTGACGGTACAGTCGGTGCTAATAAGAGCTCTGTTAAGATTATTGGTAATAATACTGATATGTATTCACAAGCTTATTTTGCATATGACTCAAGAAAAGCTGGTGGTGTTACTAGATCTCACTTAAGATTTGGTCCTAGCCCAATCCATAGTCCATATTATATTGATAAAGCAGAATTTATCTCTTGTTCATTAGATAGTTATTGCTTCAAATTTGATATGGTACGTAATCTAAAGAAAGGTGGAACATTCTTATTAAATACAACTGTTCCAGCTGAAGAATTAGATGACCATTTACCAAATAGTATGCTTGCAGCATTAGCTAAGAAAGAAGCTAACTTCTATATCATTAATGCAACAAAGATTGCGCAAGAAACAGGTATGGGTAGACATACAAATACTATCCTCCAATCTGCATTCTTCGCTCTCAACGAACAAATCATGCCTTATGATAAAGCCGTTGAATTAATGAAAGAAAGTGCTCATCATACATATGCTAGAAAAGGCGAAGATGTTGTACAAAATAACTACAACGCTATTGACCAAGGTAAAGCAGGCTTAGTTAAAGTTGATGTTAAGCCAGAATGGGCTGATTTACCAACTGAAGGTAAATTATTCAAATTAACTGGTGATGAATACTTCGATAATAATCTTCAAAGAATTAATGCTTTAGAAGGTTATGATATGCCAGTATCTTCATTCATGAAATATGGTGTATTAGATGGTTCTATTCCTGAAAATGTATCATTTAGAGAAAAGAGAACAATTGCATCATTAGTTCCAACTTGGGATGCAGAAAAGTGTGTAGAATGTGGTAAATGTGCATTTGCATGTCCACATGCAACTATCCGTTCATTCTTATTAAATAGTGATGAAGTAGCTAAAGCTGAAGAAATCGCTAAAGAAGCAGGTGTTGAATTCACAACTAAAGAACCAACTGCTGCATATAAAGGAGCTAAAGAAGATGGTTTAGTATATCGTATTCAATTATCTCCTGCAAACTGCGTAGGTTGTGGTGTCTGCCTAACAGTATGTCCAACTAAAGCATTAACAGCAGCTGATATCAATGCTGAACTCAACCAAGAACCATTAGCTGATTATCTATATAAAGAAGTTGAATATAGAAGTGAATATGGTAATCCAATGACTGAAGCTGGTAGTTCTCTACAAATGCCTTACTTTGAAGTAAGCGGATGTTGCCCAGGATGTGGCGAAGCTCCATATTATAAACTTGCTTCACAAATGTTTGGTAAAGATATGTTAGTAGCCAATGCGACTGGATGTTCAATGATTTATTGTTCATCTACACCAAGTACACCATTTGTATTTGATAAAGATAATAATGGTGTTGCATGGGGTAACTCATTATTTGAAGACAATGCTGAATTTGGCTTCGGTATGGCTGTAGCACAAAATGTTAAAGCTTCTAAGATTCTACGTCTCATGGAAGAGAATCTAAATGATGTAGAACCAGAATTAAAAGAAGCATTTGAAAAATATATTGCTGCTAATGATGATAGAGATGCACAAAGAGCTTTTAAAGATGACATCGTTAAAGGTGTTAAAGCATCTAAGAATGAAGCTGTTAAAGAATTATTAGATCTCGAAAGAGATTTAGTTGGCAAATCTGTATGGATTGTTGGTGGTGATGGTTGGGCTTATGACATCGGTTACGGTGGCTTAGACCATGTAATGGCTAATAATCTAAATGTTAATGTCTTAGTATTAGATACAGAAGTATATTCTAATACTGGTGGTCAATCTTCTAAAGCTTCTCAAGCAGCTTCAATTGCAAAATTCGCAGCTGGTGGTAAAGATTTAGCTAAGAAAGACTTAGGACAAATCTTCATGGAATATGGAACAGCTTATGTAGCTCAAGTTTCTATGGGTGCTAACCAAATTCAAACTATTAAAGCATTCAAAGAAGCAGAAAGCTATAATGGTCCATCAATCATAATCGCTTATTCTCCATGTCAAGAACATGGTATCAAAGGTGGTCTAATTACTGCTCCAACAGTTCAAAAGAATGCTGTTGAATGTGGATATCTAACTCTATATCGTTATGATCCACGTCTCGATCAACCTCTAACAATAGATTCTAAAGAACCAGATTGGACTAAGTTTAAAGACTTCTTACTCAATGAAGCTCGCTATTTCAACCTACCTTCAATTAAAGGTGAAGAAGCAGCTGAAGCTCTCTTTGAAAAGACATTAAGCGATGCTAAGAAACGTTATTCTAAATTAGTAACAAAAGTTAAGTTACAAGAAGATAATGTAGCATAATTAAAAATAATAGTTCCTCACAAAAGTGGGGAACTATTTTTTTAATAATGACATATATACATCTTTTAATTGTTTACCAATAATAGTTAGATCACGCTCTTTAGCGATATTATATGCATTTTCTGTTAAATCATCTAATTTATGATTGACCATTAATCTGATTAATTCAATAAATTCATCATTATCTTTTGCTTTATAAACATGTTCTTTATCAATTAGCCAATCTTCAAATACAGGAATATCTCTTATTATCATTGGTGTTTTCATGGCCGAAGCTTCTAGGATAGGTATTCCTTCAGTTTCTTCATGAGTTGGAAATATATAAATATCGCAACCTGCCAAAGCTTTTTTAATAGTATTACTTTCATGATATCCTGGCAGTTTAATATTTGGGATAGTTTTAGCTTCATCAATTGCGTTATTAATCTTATCTGGTAATAAATTAGGATTTGTATAGCCAAACCAAATAAATTTATATTCAGGCATTTTCTTAGCTAATTCAATAAAATCTAAGATACCTTTTCTTTCAATATATAAGCCAATTCCTAATATGATAATATCTTCATCACTATAATCAAATTCTTTTCTAAATTCATTTCTAAATGTTGGTTCTTTAGAGAATTCTTTAAGATTGATACCATTACTAATAGAATAAATAGGGCTAGTAATACCATAATTAAGTAATATTTTTTTAGCATATGGAGTTGGTGTTACAACAGCATCTCCTAAGCTATAACAAGTTATTAACCATTTTTTAAAAGCAGGGGCGATTTGATTAGAAAGAAGAAAACTATTACGGAAATCTTCTTCGGTTGAATGAGCATGATAAACAATAGGGATATTCCTTAGTTTTAGTGTTTGGGCTAAAAGATAGCTATTCAATAGATAATAATTGATATGGGCTATATCATAACTATCATTAGGATCAGTTGTATATTCAATGCCTTGAGTCTCTAATGCTTCCATTTGATGCATTAAAGCATGACCTAAGCCACTATTTTTTAATTGTTTTTCACTTTCTGTATATAATAATACTTTCATCTATTTCACTATATCAAAATATATATAATATTCCATAAATATTAATAATTTTAATAATTATACAAAGTATAATAATTACATGTGGTGTAAATTAAAAAACTTATTCAAAAAAACTAGTTTTAATATTTTTTTGGTTATATTTTTTACTATCCTTGTATTAATATTCACTTTTAAGGATGATGGCTTGATAGTTTTAAGCATTATTAATAGTGCTAGTATACCAATGCTGATAATTATTGTTTTTATAAATATAATTGATCGCATATTACATGGGGTTGGTTTAGCTTTAGAATGTAAAGTTACTCATCCTGAATATTCTTATTTTCAAGGTTTTTGTAATGCATATGTAGCTGGATTATTTTGTAATATAACGCCTAGCGCAAGTGGCGGCCAGGTGGCGCAAGCTTATGTCTTTGATAAACAAGGCATACCATTAGCTGAATCAACAGGTATTCTTTGGCTAGATTTTATAGTTTATCAATCTGTGATGACTATATATGTATTCATTCTTTTAATCCTAAAATATCATTATTTCCATACTGTCTATTCAGAATATTTTGTAATATCTATTTTAGGCTTTATCGTTAGTGCTTTTATTATTGTGATGTTATTTTTATTAGCTAAATCTGAGAAATTCTATACTTTTATATGTACTAAAGTAATTCATTATTTAAGTAAAATAAGAATTATTAAAGATGAAGAAGCTTATATATTAAAGCTTAATGAACAATTATCATTATTTACAAAAGAAATACATAGATTATCTACTCATAAATCATTAATTATTAAATTAGTACTTATTAATATATCTAGATTAACTATATATTATATGCTTCCTTTTATATGTGCGATTGCCCTAAATATCAATGTATCTTTAAATGATCTATTGAATATTATCGCTCTATCTTCATTTGTAGCTATGGTTAATGCTTTTATGCCTATGCCAGGAAGTACAGGCGGTACTGAAGCAGTTTTTGTTTTAATGTTTTCTACTATTTTTAAGAGTGTCGATGCTAAGTCAATTATGTTATTATGGAGGCTGTTAACATATTATTTAACTATTCTTATAGGTAGCTTGATATTCATGTTAATAAAGCTTAATAATGCGAATAAAGAAGAATAAATATGAGAATTGGATTATTTACTGATACATATCCACCAGATATTAATGGTGTAGCTAATAGCACAAAGATATTAAATGATGAATTGACTAGACATGGTCATGATGTTTTTGTGGTAACTACATATGCAGGAGCAGGTAAAGCTAAATGGGATGAATCACATCATGTTTTAAGATTAGCTGGTTTAGAATTACCTTTTTTATATGGTTATGTAATGACTTCACCATTTCATATCAATGCAAGCAGAGAAATCAAAAAGCTAAATCTGGATATTATTCATGCCCAAACTGAATTTGGGGTAGGGATATTCGCTAGATTATGTTCTAAGAATTTTAAGATTCCTTTAGTGAGCACTTATCATACAACATATGAAGATTATACGCATTATATTAATTTTCTTCATTCTAAATCTGTTGATCAATTAGCTAAAAAAGGTGTTGCTAGATTATCAAAGATATATGGTGATAGCTCAGTTGAAGTTATAGCGCCAAGCGCTAAAACGAAAGAATTATTAGAGAATTATAACGTAAGTAAAGATATTAATATTATCCCAACTGGCTTAGCTTTAAGTAATTTTAATCCTGATAATTATACTAGTTATGATAGAGAAATGATGCGTAAAGAATTGAATTTTAATGATGATGAAAAAGTTATCATATATGTCGGAAGAATTGCCAAAGAAAAATCATTAAATATTCTAATAGATGCCTTTAATATTATTAAAGATAAAACCGATAAACTAAAACTATTGATTGTTGGAGGAGGGCCTGACTTTGATACATTAGTTAAACATAATGAAGACTTAGGTAATAAAAATGTTACCTTTAGTGGTCCAATTCCTAGTGTTGATATACCTTTCTTTTATTTAGCTGCAGATGGTTTCGCAAGTGCGAGCTTAAGTGAAACCCAAGGCATAACTTTTATTGAAGCTTTAGCTAGTGGTTTACCATTATTTGCTAGAAGGGATGAAGTCTTAGAAGATTTAATAATTGATAATGAAACTGGCTGGTATTTTAAAGATGAAAATGATTTAGCTAATTTATTACTTCAATTTAAAGATAAGAATAATGAAGATTTAGCTTTAATAAAAGAGAATTGTATCAAGCATGTATCTTCATATAGTTCAGAGATTTTCTATAATCGTATTATTGAAACATATGAAAGAGTAATAAATGAATATGATAATGAATATGAAATTACTAATGTTGAAGTCAAAAATGATAATTATTTTATCGAAGCTAAATCTGATGAAGATACAGTATCTTTTAAAATACCTTTTGATGAATATTATTTTCATAGAATTAAAGAGGGAGACCTTATTAGTGGTAATAAAGTATTTGAATAAATTAAAAAAGATAAAGAGAATACTTTATATACGCAAGCTTTACGTAAATTAGCAGCTAAAGATCGCACAGAAAAAGAAATAAGAGATTGGCTTAAAAGTAAAGATAATGTTAATGAAGATAATATATATGCAATTATTCAAAGATTAAAGAGTCATGGTTTTATAGATGATTCTAGATATTTGAATGAGAATGTTTTGAATTATAAGAATTCTCTAAAAGGTAATAAGAAAATATTAATAGAATTAAAGAAAAAGGGTATTAAAGAAGAAGAAATTAATAAAGTATTATCTAATTATGATGATGAATATGATAATGCATATATCTTAGCCAATAATATATTATCTAATTTGCATCATGATTCTTTATATAAAGTTAAGAATAAGATTATCACTAAATTGATAAGTAATGGTTTTGAACAAGAAATAATTAATGATGTTATCTCTAAATTAGATTATTCTGATGTAGAATTAAATGAGGTGAATAATTTAAAAGATACTATTGATAGATCATTATTGAGATATAAAAACAAATATAAAGGTTATGAATTAAGAAATAAGATATATCAATATTGTCTACAAAAAGGCTATAAAAGTGA
>CACZTC010000110.1 GCA_902784015.1 uncultured Erysipelotrichaceae bacterium
GATTCTAGTAGGTGGAGCTTTATTTGGGGCAGTTGGTATGTTTATTGGCGTACCTATATTCTCGGTTATCTATGTATTAGGAGGCGAAGTTATTTCAAGCCATCTTGAAAGAAAAAAGATATCTTTAGAAACAACTAAGGAAATGAAAATGCGCTTATGATTATCTAAGCGCATTTATTTTAGAATTCAAAAGGAGAAACTTGTTCTAATTCAACTTTTTTTACTTCAGGGACTTCATCCATGAGAATAGCCTCAATACCATCAGTCAAAGTTGTATCAATAGCGACGCATCCAGCGCAGGCCCCAAGCATTCTGACGGTAACAACACCTTCCTTAAAATCAACTAATTCTACATCTCCTCCATCAGCCTGAATATAAGGGCGTATTTTATTAATAGTATGTTCAATCCTATCTAAGACATCTTGATTCACTGTTTCTTTTTCTTCACTCATTGATTTACTTCCTTAAGTCTATATATTATCTTACCTATCTTTTTCTTTTTGTCCACTAATTAACACTAGAGGTGTTATACTAAAATATGAAATATGAAGAAATATTATGCAGGTCAAATAGTAGAAGGAGTTATTACAGGAATACAAAGCTATGGTGCTTTTGTATCCTTGGATAAATATTGTAGTGGTTTAATTCATATCTCGGAAATAAGTGATGGTTTTGTGAGAGATATACGTAATTTTGTGAATGTAGGGGAAGTTGTGAAAGTAAAGGTTGTAGACTATGATGAAGCAACTAATCAAGCAAAATTATCTTTAAAAGCGCTCAAAAAAGGACATACTAGAAAACATAAAAGACAAATATTATCTAATCCAACATTACCAATAATGCGATTAGGTTTTCAAACAATAGCTAATAACTTACAGAATTGGATAGAGGAGGCACAGGCTAAAAATGATGAAGTTTAATGAAAAACATGGATTATTAGAAAAAAGTATTGATTCTTATCAGGATATTGTAAGTGAATTACATAAAGTGATTCATGAGAAAACAGGAGCTGGTAATGATTATCTAGGATGGGTGGATTGGCCAGTTAATTATGATAAAGAAGAATTTAATAGAATACTTGAAGTTGCAGCTAAAGTTAAAGATAAAGCTGAAGTATTGATAGTATGTGGAATTGGTGGCTCTTATTTAGGTGCTAGAGCAGCTATTGAAATGATTCAAGGCTTATATGCGAATAATAAGACAGAAGTTATTTTTGCGGGTAATACTTTCTCAAGTACATATACAGCTCAAGTATTAGATTATATAAAAGATAAAAGTGTTGTTTTAAATGTAATATCTAAATCTGGTACAACCACAGAAACAGCTTTAGCTTTTAGAATGTTAAAAACATTCATGGAAGAAAAATATGGTAAAGAAGAAGCAAGAGAAAGAATCATTGCGACAACAGATAAAGAAAGAGGAACTTTAAAAGCATTAAGCGATAAAGAAGGTTATGAAACATTTGTGATTCCTGATGATATCGGAGGTAGATATTCAGTATTAACTCCAGTTGGTCTTGTACCTTTAGCTATTATGGGTATAGATATAAAAGAAATCATGAATGGTTTCTTAGATGCATATAATGAATTAAATAAAGATAGTCTAAAAGATAATCCAGCATATCGTTATGCAGTAGCTAGAAGGATTATGCAAGATCAAGGCTATAATGTTGAAGCTTTTGTGACTTATGAACCACAACTACAAATGTTGGCGGAATGGTGGAAACAATTACTGGGTGAATCAGAAGGCAAAGAAGGAAAAGGTATTCTTCCTGATAGTGTATGTTTCTCAACTGATTTGCATTCATTAGGTCAATTTGTGCAAGAGGGTAATAAAGTATTATTTGAAACTATTCTTGAAGTTGAAAGTCCAACATTAGATATTACAGTTCCTAATGATGAAGAGAACAGTGATAATATGAATTATTTAACTGGTAAATCATTAGATTGGGTAAATAAAATGGCAATGCAAGGTACTTTAGCAGCTCATGAAGAAGTAGGGAAGGTTCCAAATTTAATCATCACTATTCCTGATATGAAAGAGCATAGTTTTGGATATTTATGTTATTTCTTCTTTATCGCAACAGCCATGACATGTTATATGTTAGATATCAATCCTTTCAATCAACCAGGTGTTGAAGTATATAAGAAGAACATGTTCAAATTATTAGGTAAA
>CACZTC010000111.1 GCA_902784015.1 uncultured Erysipelotrichaceae bacterium
ACGATAATGCTATATTTAGCTTTAGAAAAGATATTTTGATAAGCAATATCTGCTTTAAATGGCTCTCCATCTAGTATTAATATTTCTTCTTTATTACTACTATCGTCAAATAAAAGCATAAATTCATTTAAATCAGCTTTAGTAACCATATTTTGTTTGATTATTTCAATATCTACATTATGTTCTTCAACTTGTTTAACAAGAGATAAATAGTCTCTTTGAACAATTAACTGATGATTATCAACCAAATAATCTTTCATAGCCTTAAACAACCGTATTAAAGATTTACTTTGCTCAATCGCAATATCTCCTCTAAGAACCGTCATAAGCATATAAATACCTTGTTCAGTAAAGGCATATGGGAGATATCTTGAACCTCCGCCTTGACCTATGAATAAAGAATTTGGTGAGGTCACATTTTGTGACCTCACCAAAATATCGAGTTTATTTCGTTAAATTAAAACAGAAAACATTATTTTACAATTACTTATCAATTAATCTAACAAAAGTAAATCTTTATTACTTCTAAATCTGCTGGCAACCACTCTACAGTTAATAGTTCATCATTAGAAAGCCATTTTGACGATTCATGTTCAAGCAAAGTAATATTATCTTCTACTAGTGCACAAATATAAGTATGCATTATTAGATGGAAATTAGGATAATCATATTCAATAGTACATAGATATTCATTAACTTTAATATCTGTATCTAGTTCTTCTTTGATTTCTCTAATTAAAGCTTTTTCTTTTGATTCACCTTCTTCTATTTTGCCTCCAGGGAATTCCCACCAGCCTTTATATTCGCCATGTCCTCGTTGAGTCGCAAAATAATATCCATCTTTTTCTATGATAGCTGCTACCACTTCAATATTTCTCATAAATTATATTTCTTCAATTCCTAAACTTTTTCAATATTCATATGTACCATCATAATATTCAGGTATACGTGTACTATCTTCCCAATATCCGCTTGATGTCTTTTCTTTATTACCTTCAGGTACACATATAATCATGCCAACCCTAGCTCTAGTTAGTAAAACCCTATATGCATTCAACATATATTTTATAAGATCTTGTTTACTCTCACTTGTTGGCGTTTGTTCTTTCCACTTAGATTTACTATCAAATCTATAATAATGCCAAGCTCCATTTTCATATCTCATATCCGCATCCCAAAGAATGCATGTATAGTCTAATTCTAACCCTTGTACTTGTATTTCTGTTGCAGCATCTTCAAGATAATTAGATGACCTGACATCTGTTTTATCTTCTAAAAACCAATGTACAGCATTATCATCACCACTATTTAATACATGTATTCCAAGAGGCTTATATCTAGCAGCTTCTTTACTCATTAATACACCAGTTCTTTCGCTTCCTCTGACTTTATCATGTAGCCATCTTTTAGCTTTATCTATATCTCTAGTTAATATAATTGGATAGTTATCTTTTATTTCATTATAGAGAGTACTTGCTTTTTCTTTGTCTAATTCAAGTAAAGAATGCACAAATGCTGATAGTTTTTCTGCTCTATAAGAGCGTAATGAAACTCCTAAATGTAGGCTTTCTGAATAAATGACATTTTTATTCTCTTTTAAAAGCTCATTAACCATTCCTTCTGCATATTCTGGTTCCGTCAATTCTGGTGATATATAGACTTTCCAATGTGTAAATATCTCATTTAGTGATTTAATCCATTCAGTAATACCTGCTTCTCCAGTATTTATTTCTTGCCCTCCGCCAACTAAACATATAATAGTTGCCCAATCTTCTCTTTGATCTAAAGACCAAATAAGGAAAGAAGCTTCTGACATAGGAAAATTAGGTACTTTTAATTTATTACCATAAGTACCGCCTCTTTTTAAATAGTCAGCTAATCTTTTATGTGTCCACGAGCGCTGTGCTTCATCAAATATAGCTACATGTTCAACTTCACCATAACCAGCTTCTTCTAATTTAATAGCTTTTTCTGGATCTATTTCAAGAATTCCATTTTCAACAGGATTCTTTATTTTCGCAAGCATATTATCACGATAGCGATGGATGATTTGAATAAACTTTTTTACTTCTCTTCTAGAATCTGTTATTTTCTTATTTTCGCCTCTTGCTTTACACTTTTCAAAATTATCCTTCGCAAGCGCTTCATTTAATACTGCAACCAATGGACCATTACCAGAAAGATAAACTGCTCCTTCATCCTCAATTGGTTTATCAGAATCTTGATAAGTTTGTTTAACTGCTACATCTAAGCCAACAAGCGTCTTACCAGCTCCTGGTACCCCAGTCACAAAACATATACTCTTTTCTTTATTTTCTTTACTTTTTTGAATGATATCTAAAATATAGGTAATTGTTCTATCAGTTGTAACTTTATCAGCTTCATGTCTAGTTATATCTTCAACAGAATGGTTCTCATATAATGCTCTAGCAGCCTCTATAATAGTTGGCGTTGGTGCATATGGACTAATAACCCAATTTGGATCAATTGGTTTCTCATTAGGATAATGTTTTATTACTTCATCTATTAATTCATTTAATTGTTTTTCACCTGTTATTAAAGGATTTACTACTCTATCATCATAAACAGATGATTGAATAAAGGATGAGCGTGTTTTGTGTTTTGTTGCTACTAATATAGGTACAATTAATGCCTCTTGACTAAACCTATGGAAGTTTTTTAAATCAAGAGCATAATCTAATACTTGATCTAGATCACTTTCTAATATATTAGATTCGCCTACTTTAAATTCCAAACAAAAGATTATTCCTTTTATTAATAAAACTACATCTATTCGTTTTCCAAGCCTAGGTATATCATATTCAAAAATTATTTGGCCTTCATTTGTTGATAATAAACAAAGTTCCTTTTGAAGTATCTCTATTTCACCCACCCATGCATCTCTAGTTGTAGTAAGAGCATCCCCATGGTAACGATCGCATAAAATTCCTAATAAGTATTCTTTTTCATTACTTATAAATATATTGATATTACTGTTATATAGGCATCTAGAGCTATTATTCATAGGATATAGATCAATTGTAGCACAACCTATTTAAACTCTAATTCATTATCAATCAATCTCATTAATACTAGATACTCTAAATATCAATAGATAAGATAATCAAAGGTAATAATCTCCCAAATCATTTGATTTTCTCCCAAATTATGATACTATTTGGGAGAAAATTACTGGTATTGGGAGAAAAATACAATAAATGAGAACTTTTGATTATACAAAATTAGCAAATATAACCTGGGATAATGAAACAATTTCTTATTTAGCAAAGATTCATGAATACAAAGGTAAACAAGAACTTTTTCTTCGTCAGAAACCGGTAAAACTAAATAGACTCATTGAGATTGCTAAAATACAAAGCACAGAAGCATCTAATGAAATTGAAGGAATTATCACCACCGAGGCACGCCTTAAGCAACTTATCAGCAAAAAAACTACACCTCGTAATAGAGATGAAGAAGAGATATTAGGTTATAAAAATGTATTAGAAACAATTCATGAAAACTATGAAGCAATCCCAATTAAAAGTAACTATATTCTTCAATTACATAGGGATTTATTAAAATATACAAACCTCTCTTATGGAGGAAGATTCAAAACTACTCCAAATGAAATAGATATGGTATTAGCTAATGGAGAAAAAGTTGTTTTGTTTAAACCCCTTGAGCCATATGAAACTCCTGATGCAATTAATATGATTTGTGAAAAATATGAAGAAGCATTAAACCTTGAGTATGTTGATGAATTAATACTTATCTCATGTTTTATATTAGACTTTTTATGCATACATCCATTTAATGATGGCAATGGGAGAATGAGCAGACTATTGACGCTACTTTTACTCTATAGAAGTGGCTATCTTGTTGGACAGTTTATTAGTATTGAAAAAGCCATTTCTGATACAAAAGAAGCATATTATGATGCTTTAAAGAAATCTGATAAAGGATGGCATGAAGAAAACAATGATCCACAACCATTTGTAAAGTATATGCTTAGCATTATACTTTCGTCTTATCGTGAATTTGAAAATAGACTTAATATTGTCGAAAAAGTAGGTATCAAAAGTAATTCATATGACATAGTAAAAACATGTGTACTTGATAGAATAGGAAAATTCTCTAAACAAGATATTTTGATTCTATGCCCTAGCTTAGGCAGTTCTTCTGTTGAAGCAGCATTAAAAAAACTAGTTCAAGAAGGCATTATTGTACGAATTGGTGTTGGAAGAAGCACAAAGTATGTAAGAGGAGATAGCATTAATGAATAATAGGGTTTCATTTCCCAACAATGAAACCAAAAGAGCAATAATGCCCATAAATAAAGGCTTTTTGAAGATTTAGAGCTCAAATTTAACACAAATTATATCAAAATTATCTTTTGCAGATTCCCAAATTGATCGCGTAGACTGAATATGATTTTCCAATTCATCATTAGTTAATGACTTACAGTATTCTCTTCTAGGATTCGGAATTTTGCTAATTTGTCTATCTATTCGTAATAGATCCGATTGCCAAGTGTTGCTTTGAGCATTCATGCGGATATCCTCTCGTTTTTGAAGCAACATATCTTATGTTTCATTACTGCCGTATCCCTTTTTAACAAGAAATGCAGCAATGGCAATCAATGTTCCAACAGATGCTGTACCAATTATTGCTTTTTTATGCTTTACAATAAACTCCTTTGTTTTTTCTTTAAAATTTAATTATTTGTTTCTTTCTTTATCCATGCAAATCTACTTCACTTTTTTCCCTCTGTAAGGTCGATTCCCCATTCAGCAAGTATTTTCTCAGCTTCTTCAGAACTTATATCGTTCAATCTATCCCAACATCCTTGTCCTAAAAAGATTGCCCTTCCATACATATCATTCTTGCTATCAAGAACACTTTCCCAAACCAAATCAGATTTTCTCATCAACATAGGAAGTCCATTTTTGTCGTGTCTTACTAAGACCTCACGTTCTTGATCATATTCATAGCTATATTTTGGCATTGATTATTTATCCCCTTTAGTCATAGTATCTTTTAATAAATTGATTGTTTCTTGTATTAAGATATCATTGCTTAAAACAGCTCTTTGTTGCTTAATTTGAAATGAATATTCTTCTATTTCAGATTTTGCTTTTTTAATCTTCTTCATATCTATCTTTTTCTTTTCCATATTCAACTCCTGTTCATTAATTTATTTCTAACAATATTTTATCATTTACTAATAAATGTTTATAAGAACGATTCTGCAATAATTCTTTTGCTAATAGTTTTATTTGGCAATGAATATATATGTTCCTATAATTACATATTCCAAGTGAATGGATATACGCTCTACAGGGATGCAACGTAAAAGCAATAGCTTGATCAATACACTAAAAAGAGTGGAGAAGGCAGATTCTAATGAATCTGTTTTTCTTATCCTTCCCCACTTCTTTTTTAGGCATTGTAATAGAAATAATTCCTGGGTGAATGCGTTAGCAGAGGGCAAAGCCCTATTATTCTTTTATATGTAAATCATAAATACAAAACGCAATTTTCATATCACATTTATTATTTGAATTATATGCTGTAAAAGTCCATAAATTAGGGTAAACTCTTTCGACGCTCTTATAGTTATTCATTAAATAAGAATTAGTTTCTTCTATTATTTTACTAAAGTCTTTATTATCCTTGTTAAAAAATATCAAGGCATTCTTATTATCTTTGTAAAGTGTATAACCCATTAGCTGCTCTAACGCCGTTTTAATACTTTTAATACCTTTCCAAATTTTACATTCTCCAACAAAAGCAGCCTTATTTTGCGTTTGAATTAAAATATCTGTTTTTCCATCACCTCTAAATGTTTCACCAGATACTTGATCTTCATAATGAGACTCTAATGTTGCAATAATAAAGTTTCTAAGATCTTCCTCTTTTATGCTATTAAATGTATTTGGCGTTTTTTCCATTGCAGAACAACAGGTATGGATAATTCTCAATATTTCGTTGTAGTCATTTTCTGATAAATACATCTCTTTGCTAGTTTTATCTTTTTTTGGTAACAATAAATTCTTTTTCCCCTTTGCTTTAATTTTAATTGGGATAATTGTCGGTGCAGAATTCTTTTTATTCAATGGAATTTGCAAAGATTCTTTTACTTTATTTAATCCTTCTGCATCTTTTAGTCTATTTTTAAGATTATTCTCTATATAATTAGGAAGCACTCTATTGTACTCATCTATATCTTGATTTGCATAGTCAATATGCGTTTGTATATGTTCCAACTTTTGATTAATCAATTTTTCAATGTATTCACTTTTATTTTCTTGTCTATCAAGAGTTGATTGAGGAATTTCAACGGAATACGTTATCCATCCATATTCATCATCTCTATTTGGATTTATCATATCTACAACAGGAAAATCATATGTACTTGTTGATGGAATATAATTAAAAACACCAAATTCCCCGTCATAATAAATAGATTGAGTTATTTTATAACCAGGAATCTCATAAAAAGGGAGTTCATTTGGAAATAAGTGTTTATCTGGATTATCTTTTCTTATAACGCACAAATTAGCACTAAGTGTATTTCGGCTTTCATGCAACAGTTTTAAATACTCAAGATGGCCTTTTTCATAGTAATATTCTTTCATATCAGCCATACTATTATTTATTATATCTTCATCAGATATTTTTGATATTTCATCAATCAAAAAGGATAGTCTCCTTTTTAAATATTCTGATAAATACTTTTGATCAAATATTTTCATATAGTCCTCAATTATATCTATCTTTCCATTGTTAATAAATTAAAAAGAAATACTACTTCTTCTTTAACATCTTATTCATAAGAACAATAATTTTATCTAGCTCATCATTAGTAAATCTATTTAGTCTATCGCTTTTAATATATCCAGTTTTTAACCATTTATTAACTAGTGATGTTTCTGGAATAACATCTGTATCTAGCTTTTCCATCGCTTCATCCAATCTTAAATAAGGTTGTATGTATTCTACTGGATCATTAAAATGTTCGCCTTCCAAAAAATATGTAGGCAAAACATCTAATACTTCCGCTATAGTTCTAACAGTTTCATATTTAGGTGTTCTTCTTCCTGTTTCCCATTGCCACATACCGTTGTAGGTGATGCTAGAGTCAATTTCAGCACATTTTTTAGATAAATCTTTTAATGTTAGATTTCTATATTCTCTAGCAAATTTAATTCTTTTTCCTATCTCTGATTTCATACATTTATTATAAACGAACGATTGTCAAATGAAAATAAAGTTATAAGTTGTGTATTGACAATTTTTGAAGAGATATATACTATGGTGTTGTAGTTGTCTATTGACAATTTAGAAAGGAGGTTAAAAACATGAAGATTGAATTCACTAGAATCGAGAAAATGAATAGCCAAATCGATGATTACATTATTGAAGATGTTTTACATTCCCAACACTGAAGACCTTGCCGTCGGAAAACAAGTAAAATCAAGGCTTTTCAGGTGTGAGGTGCCTACACCTACACCAAATGCTTTTGCCGACAATTTGTCATTAATATTATAAACAACAGAGTTAGAATTCTACTATATTATGTGCAAAAATGAAATAATGATCTTCTATATAATCAAGGAATTTAATACTAAATAATCCTTTATATACTTACTTTAAATAAATCAATAACCGTATATTTATTTGAAACGGCATTTACCTTTCCCGTGTCCTGATACAGTTTCAATGTCCAAAATAAAGCATATTTCATAACTTTTCCAACTTTCTGCTATAATACACCTTATTTAGTAATAATTATTTAAAGATATTTATCATATAAATACCATTTAGGAATTGGATTAGTCATATTATCATACCAATCTAATATTTCTTTAGCTTGTTTTAACATTGTATTAATTTCAGCTTCTCCATAAGGAATAGCCCAGCTAATTGAGGAAAGCGTATTACTAGAAATATATAAAGCAAGTAATCTCCAAAATTCAATAGGAACTTGATTATCAAAATAACCATTTACCATGCCACTAGAAAACATAAATGATTTTTGAGCACACCATACAATTCTATTAAATTCTTCCCAAGGATCACCATAATCATTGCGGTTGAAATCAATAATATATAATTGTCCATTATTATCTATCATCATATTACCAATATGATAATCACCATGTTGATATACTTGTACTCTATCTACTAATAATTCTCTATGCTCATTTATATAATCAATAAATAATTGACCATTAGGATATTTAAATGGACATTCATTATATAATTTGATATTTCTATCAATCTTACGATTAAATCTTATATCCCACTTCTCTAATGTATTTGGAGCTTTAATAGAATGAATCTTTTTAAGTATTTGTCCTGCTTCAAGTCCATAATTATATTGTTGGAAAGTAGATAGCTCATCTATTTGTTCTTCTACAATTCTTCCTTCAATCCAGCTTAATATAGAATAAATACCTTCATCGCATATCCCAAATTCAAGTGGCTTACACATTGGTATACTTAAGTCATAAACCTTTTTCATCATATTGAATTCATCTTGTTTTTTATCATATTGATCGATATCGCTTATGCGCAAAAGAAAAGATTCACCTTTTTCATTTATTGCATGATATTTTTTATCATTTGAATATCCTTTTAATATTTCTTCTTTATATATAATGCTTTTATATATTTGATTACTCATCATTCTAAATTCCTTATACTGAATACTATTAATAATCTACTAAATAAATACCAATAGATATTTTAATAAAGTATTCTTGATTAGCTTTATCATTCACTTTAGCTATTAATAATTTACCTGCATCCATTAATCTTGAAAATACTATATTATCCTTTTCAGGTATATATCCTAATTTTTCTTTATTATTGTTTAGTATTAGGATTGCTTTAGTATCAAATTTATTATCTTCTCTTTGAAGAATCAATTTCTCACCTATTTCTAATTTGTCAAAGATAGATTTATCTTCAATATATGATGTTCCCGCAATAAAAGTATCAAATAAATGTATTTCATTAACTAATGGCTTAATTACTTCAGATATACCTATATCTTCTATTGTTGTAAGTAAATCTGTTTTTTTAATAGTTATATCATTTTTCATGAATAAGTCCTCACTATTTCGAAACCATTTAAGATTTCATCTAACTGTATTGAATAATCTTTATAATTCTCTAATTCTTCATTTAATTCTCTTTTATATATTTCTCTTTCTTTTCTATCTTCTAGAATAAATTTATATTGATATGGATTATTAGCTAATATTTCATCTATCTCCTTTTTTACTTTAATTATTTTTTCTTCAATATTATCAATAGTAATTACTCTTTCTTTAGAATCTAAATTATTTAAATAATCATTTACTTGAAATTCTAAGATTTCTAATTCTTCTAATTGATTATGGTTATAAGCTATTACTATTCTCTTCCAGAACTCTTGGATTATCTCATCATCAGCTAAATCTGGTCTCATATCAGGATGTATTAATTTAGCTAATCTATAATATAATTCTTTTACTTTTTTTATTTCGATTGGCTTTAATGATCCCGCAAGCTTCAATAATCTATTTTCTTCAATAAGTTCATCTAATTCATCTTGATATTCTTTCATTACTACTTCGATATAATTATTTAATTCATCTTCTTTTATTTCTAATCCCTTATTAACCATTTTTTGACAATAAGCTATCTTTTTCTTTTTTTCAATGCATTCTATTTTCATTTTGAAGACTTCAATAACTGAATCACCAAATTCTTGGATATATGCAAGACCATATTGTTCAGCTTCTCTTTTTAAAGCATCTCTTTTAAATAAAAGTTTTTCAAATTCTTCATATCTAGAATCTTTAGATATTATTATTTCGCTATTCATATTATTCTTCCTCTATTATAAAATCGTATAATTCATCATATATAGTAGGTAATTTTTTATTATCTATTATTGCCGATAAGAAGAAATCATCTAAACCTCTATACCATTTATTATTAAATTCAATCGCAATATCATTTTCTTCTTTTTCTGATCTTACAATATATTTTTTATCTAAATATTTAAATGATATTGAACATGGTTTTTTTAATAAATAATATAAATCAAAAAGGCCAATTGAATATTTATCTATTTCTATCATTGTATATAAATCTTCTATCATCCATTTTAATGTATTCATATCTCCAAAAAATGGATAATATTTAACCCTATTTGAAAGATAATCAATAGCTTCTAAATATAAACTTACTGCCTCTTCATATCTTTCTTGACTCTTTCTTATACGCGCAAGTCTAGAAAAGACTTCTGGAAGAGGCTCATTTAAATAAGAAGAATCTTTAATTATGTAATATGTCCTTTCAATAATGTCACAATATTTATCATAATCTTTTTCTACATAGTAGCCATTTTTATACATATCTGCCACTTTGATAGAAGATCTAATATTCCCATTATCTGCAGCTTTTGTATAATATTCAAAAGCTTTTTTATAATCTTTTTCGCAGCATCTGCCATAATACCAGATATAACCTAATCCTTCAGCTGCCCATTTATCTCCACTTATATAAGCTAATTCATAATATTTTAAAGCTAATTCATAATTCTTATTACTATAATGATGCCCACCAAGCATTACCATCCATTTTGTTTCATTAGTTTCTTTAATTAAATATTCTAAAGCTTCTAATAATAAGAATTCTTCATCTTTATTAATAGATGGATTATCTATATATTTATTAACTATTTCTTTCGCATTATAAATATCCATAATAATCTCCTATGCTTATATTATAGATCTAGCTATATACAAAAAAACTTCCACCTAAAAAGTGATTATTATTCTTATTCACTATAATTATTTTTGATTCATCTTATCTCATTAATACCATCCAGTAGATTATTCCACCTACTGGTAATACTAAAATACCTATTATACATTCATGACCTTCTGCATCTTTAAACATATATAAACCTTGGAAATTTGAATCACCTTCTTCATCATGGTTTGTTCCTCCAAGCATATCTATGGTTGCAGTATCATGAATATTATCACGAGAATTAATCCATACATCTCCCGTAAATGGCTCATAAGCGCCATCTTCAGGATCAATATTAGAATAAGTTCCATCACCATTTCTCATTTGGCATGGATATAATTCCATTGAACCTCTACTATGTTCAACATCACATATAAATGTAGCTTGACCTAATTCAGCCATTGCATTCTCATTAGGATTCTTAAAATCACTTATCATAAGATAAGTCCAAACCCCATCAATTTCATCTACTTGGATAGGTATATAATTATCAAAATCATGGAAACCATTACCATCAGGATTAGCATAATGATAAAGTGGCTCATAGACATTCCTGAAATTACTAAAATCTAGCTCTGGTACATCTTTGATATTAGATTGAGGCATTGCGGCTTTTTTAGCATCAAAGTTAGCATTCAATTTTTCTTTTAATTCATTTATGCGATTATCTATTTGACTTATATAAGGAACTGCTACTTCTTCACCAACATTTAATCTTTCAATCTTATTTACGAAAATATCTTTATATATACTAATAGAATCATCAAAATATTCTAAAGAATTCTCTCTTTCCCATTCAAGCTCATCATATGATAAAAAGATTTCTTCGGCCCGATGAGAAAATTCGCTATCATAATTAGTATTGATATTATCAATATATTCATTTAATAATTCTTCACATTGTTCATTATTACTATCATTCTTAATATCAGTAGAAGAACCACAGCCTACTAAAGATATTACTAAAAGTGGCAGAATAATGATCACCCAAATCTTTTTCATAACTCTTACCATATCCTTTCATGATATCTATGAGATATCCCTATATTTATAGTTTATCAAATATACTAATCATAAAATCATAAATTATTTCTAAATGAATCCGTTTACATTAAGCAAAGCTCTTGAAAGTTAATTTTATTAGGAGTAATCTTAAATATCAAAAGGAGGAAATAAGATGAAAGTAAATAAGAATATAGCTAAAATATTATCTTTATTTATTGCTTATGCATATTATAATCATTAATAAATATAATCATTTTGTAGATATTCGAGCTATAGCTCGAATACCACAAATGGTCATAAATTATGTTGGAGAGCTAATCTCTTTTTTTTTATTTAAAATATTGAACGGCAGCTTCAAATATTTTCATATCATAATTGCCTTCAACATTCTTATATAGATATGGTCCAACTCTTTCACTGTGGCCCATTTTCGCTAATACCAAACCATCTTTAGAAGTAATACCTTCGATTGCCATATAAGAGCCGTTTGGATTAAAATCGCTATCCATTGTAGCTTCATTATCTAGATTTACATATTGTGTCGCTATTTGGCCATTAACTTCTAATTCTTTAATTAATTCTTTATTAGCT
>CACZTC010000112.1 GCA_902784015.1 uncultured Erysipelotrichaceae bacterium
ACCAAGCGCTAAAGCTAAAGCAGCACCGAAGGTAATATTGATATTGCCACTAATAAAGCTAGCGATAATAACACCAATTGTCATACCTTCAGGAATATTATGTAATGTGACAGCTAATACCATCATTGTGGTTTTCTTAAATTTCGCTTGTATTCCTTCTGCTTCAAGAGCATGTAAATGTAAATGGGGAATTAGATTATCTAATAATAATAAGAATAATGTTCCAATCCAAAAGCCAATAATCGCAGGCCATATTGATTCTGATTTTTCAATAGAAGGTAATAGTAAACTCCAAATAGAAGCGGCCATCATCACGCCTGCCGCAAAACCTAATAAGGCTCTTTCCGTATTCTTTTTTAATTCATCTTTTAATAAATATACACAAGCACTACCTAAAGTTGTCCCTATAAAAGGTATTAGTAATATTTCTAAAACTTGTAAAATCATTTGGCCTCCTTATTTCGTCTTTAATATTAATCCATAACCAGCACCTATTAAGCCACCAATAATATGGGTTAATTGGGATATTGTATCTTTAGTAAAGATACCTTCATATATCTGTCCACCTATATATAGAATAGCTACTAATATTAAGGTAAATGGTATTTCATTATCTTTTCTTCTTCCTGTAGTTGAAGCTAATAAAATGAACGCAAAAACAATGCCACTAGCTCCTAATAATGCACTATTACCATTTAAAAATATATGTACTAAGCCAGTTACTATCGCTACAACTACCATAATAGTAATTAATTTTTTACTGCCATATTTTTCTTCTAATAATGGACCAACTAAGAGGATCATCATCATATTATTTAGATAATGTTCAAGATTAGCATGCCCTAAAACATGGCCTAATAATCTTATATAAAATAAAGGATTAGTATAACTAGATTTATAAATACTAAAGAAAGTTGAATTAGTATATCCATTAGTAAAAATATTTAGGCATAATACAAGCCCGCATATTAAGACAAACCACAAAATAACTGGTGAATTCCATTTAATTCTTTTCATTATTTCTTTTACCCCTGAACTCACTTACTATTCTTAATACTTCATCGCGATGAGTAGCAATAATTATAAATAATATAATCTGAATCGCAAAAAATATAATCACAAAACTAAATTGACCTTTCACAATAAAATAACCTGCCACACAATTTAATAATATTTGTAGCCAACAACTTGAAGCTATCGCAAAAGTGAAATCTTTTCTGCTGATATCAGTAGATGTTGCGATATATGGAATGATTCCATTAGGTATTCCTGGCACCATACAAGCTAAGGCAATCACAAAAGCACTATTAGCATTATTGATTTTACTAGATAACCAACTGACTTGTTTTTCGCTATCCACAACCGCCTGTATACGATTACCTAATTGCCTAATAACTACAAAGATTAAAACATTAGCTGCCACAAAGCCTAAATAACAAGCCAAAAATGCACGCCACCACCCAAAGATTAAAGCTGAAGCTATTTGAATGGCCATACCAGGAATAATAATACTTACTACCTGTAAAATACTGATGAAGAAAACGCTGATCATGCCTTGCCATTGACCTTGACGATTTAAATATTCAGAAATGGCTTCTTGGTCACCACTTTCTAATAATCTAAATAATTCCACAAATTCATGACCATGTAATTTATATATATAATACAAAGTAAAACAAAAAACTATGCCTATGAATAATAAGCTTAGTACTTTAAACTTCTGGCTATTTATTTTTCTTAAAAAGCTCACGATATCTATTCTACTATAAAAAGATAAAAAGAGCGCTAAGCACTCTTCTATAGATTATTGGATTTTTAATTCCATATTAACTTCATGTATGCCATCTTCATCAACTATACTATCTTCAATAAAGCCAACTTTTTCATACATTTTACGTGCTTCATCATTTCCATAAATATATGTTGTAACCATGGTCTTAGTATTAAAATTTTCTTTCATATAGTCAATTAATTCTATTAAAGCTTTAGTTCCTAAACCTCTATTTTGGTAATTCTTATCTATTGCATAATCCCATAAAAAATAATTATTTTCTTCATATTCTCTTAATAAAGCGAAACCTATCAAAGTATCTTCATCTAAATAAATATCAAAAGCTTTGATCTCAGGATATTCAACAACTATCTTTATAGTCTCTTTTGTTTGAAGGAAGTCTTCCTGTCCTTCCCACAAATCTATTTTCATTTCTTTTGATTCTTTAAATATCATAATTCTTTACTATAATAATCTTCTTCTTTAGTATATTCCATCTTATTTAAATATGGCATATGATTATCCGTTGAACCTCGATATATTAATTTTTTAATACCTTTATTTTTTAATTGTGAATTCAAAAAAGAACCAATTGAGAAATCGCGATATTCAGGTATTGTATAATCAATTTGCAGATCAAAGATATTATTATCTTCTTTACCCAAAGTCACACCTACTGGATTATTATTACAAGTTATTAAATAACTCTTATTCACATTAGCCATCTCAAATGATGTATCTGGAAAACTATTTAAGATATCATCATGATATTTATTTAAGAAATAATTCAAGAATGAATCATCTTTATTAACTTCTACTAAATCAAATTCCTTTTCTGTTTTTGACATCTTATATAAAAAACGAAGATTAATAAGCACCAAACAAAAATTCATTATTGCGGTTGGATATGATTTGATAATTAAAGCATATATCATAAAAATAAGGCTACCTACTGTATTAACTATTCTTAATTTGAATACACTTGTCATCAAAAAAGAAACTAATACTAAAAATGAGCCTAAATAACCTATCATTTCTATTATTGTAGCTGTATTCATAATTCTCTACCTCCAAAATAACATATTACTATACACTAAAATATAAATAAAAAATAGATTTTTTTAATAATCTATTTTCCCTGTATAACCATTTATACCGCCTATATTATTTACTACTTCATAGCCCATTTTAACTAACATTCTTGTAGCCTCACCACTTCTTGATCCTGACAAGCAATATATAAATAGTGGTATATGTTTATCTTTAATTTCTTTTTCAATAATACTTAAATTAGATAAAGGAATATTTATACTATTAGGAATATGTCCTTGTTTATATTCATCCTTCTCTCTAACATCAATTAATTTAGCGCCATCTGTTTGTTTAAACTGATTTAAACCCTCATTAATATCTATTCTTTTAAATAAATCAAACAATCCCATCTCACACCTATCTTTCTGTTTCATATTTTCTCTTTTTTTATCATATTACTTAATATTATTGATTATTTCTGTGACATTATCACTAAAATAGCTTATGAATAATCAGAAATGACCATAAGTATATATTGATAGCGTGATAGAATATTTTTAATATGAATAAAGAGCTAAATAGATATATAGAATTAACTACTTGGATAAGAGAATTATCTTCTCCTCAGATTGCCTCCTCGACAACACCGGAAGAGTATCGTGATAATCTTATTCGCTCTTTTACGCGAATTGGTGAAATATCTAAATTTAATCAAGCTATTCTTGATGAACATTTTTATCCTTTATTAGAGCCTGGAAGAGATCTGAATGACGATGATATTGAAGTATTGCGTGAATTCTCTTCTTCATTATTGGATGCCACCAATATGGAAAATATAGATTTACCGATGTTATTTATCCAAGCCGAAAAAATGTTAGCGGATGCGGAAAAGAAAGGCGACGATCGCTTAATTATTTTAGCTTTAGATAATATTGTGATGGCTAATTATGCCTTACTTACGGCAACTTTGCGTTTATATCCTTGTTATGACATATGTTTTAAATATCGTGATAATGGTATAGCAGCAGCTAAAAGGATGATTGAATATTTAGATAAAGATAAATTTGTAACTTTAGATGATTATTGTAAAGAAACAGTATTAATTAATTCACGTTATATTTCTGCTTTATTTGAATTGGCTGATAGTGATGACCCAGTTAAACAAGATCAAGAAGATATGCAGACAATTGAAACTTCTTTATCATTAGCTTCTGATCCTTTCTATTTAGAAAACACTCCTAATTTTGACTGGAATTATCATACTTTTAGATGCTTACAATATCTAACTTGTTGTACAGAATATTCTAATAAAGAAACATTTTCACCTAAAGTAGCTGAAAAATCTTTAGCTTATACATATAAATTTATAGATTTTCTTAAAAATAATATTCCTGAGAAACAAAAGGAATGTAATGAGAATACGCAAGAATTATATGTATTAAGAAATTGTTATTTTGCGAATAAAATTAATAAAGAAGAATATAAAAAAGGTTTGCGTAATATCATTAATACTAATGACTTATCTAACCCTTCTTTAGATACTATGTATGTTAGTTTTACAGCACCATATGAATATATGATGACTATAGATAAAGATAATCTAGAAGAAATTGATAAAGAGGTTTTACGTAAGTTCTATTATGAAATGATAAGTTATGTTTATTATTTACCTAAATCAGGTGGCTTATCTTTTATGTTAACCTTCTTAACATATATCATGAAGAATTATATCGAAGTTGAAGGCGGTCCAAATCTAGAAGAAATGTGTTTAAGTTTAACTGCAGCTCTACATCCACCAACATTTGTTCATACGATGAGTGTTGCTGACTTTAGTGCGATGTTAACTAAACATCTAATCGAAAAGAATCCTGCTATTTTTACATCTTTACCAGAATATAATTCCATTGAAGAAGTTAAAGCTCATAGTAAAGAAATAATTGATTTTATTAGACATTCGGCTTTTATCCATGATGTCGGTAAAATATTTATTATTGAAACAATCATAACTTATGGTCGCAAATTATTATCATCTGAATTTGATATTATAAAAGCTCATCCTGAAATAGGTTATTATTTATTAAATATATCTCCTTCTACTGCTAAATATGCAGATATCGCTAGAGGACATCATAAATGGTTCAACAATCAGGGTGGTTATCCAGATACTTTTGATATGGATGCTACACCATATAAAACAATAATATCTATCCTAACAGTAGCTGATTGTTTAGATGCATCTACTGATAGTGTGGGTAGAAATTATAAAAAAGGTAAAGATTTAAATGAATATATTGAAGAAATAGAAAAAGAAAGTGGCACAAGATATGCACCATATGTTGTAGAAATATTAAGGGATCCTGAAGTTTATAATGATTTAATATATCTCTTAGATACTGTAAGAGATGAAAATTATCGTAAAACTTATGAATTATTAAAAGAATTATAAGATAGTTATGTGTGGTAGATATCAATTTTACGAAAGAGATAATACATATATTAATAGATTATTAGAAGAAGCTAAAAAAATCTTTTCTAAAGAATCTTTTTCTTCTTTAGCTTTGGAAGAAGTATATCCTTCACAAAATGCTTTAGTCGCTATTTATGATAAACAGAAAAAGAATACATTTTATGCCATTATGAAATGGGGTTATAGTTTTAAAGATAAATTAATCATTAATACTAGAAAAGAAAGTATTGATTCTAATTTCTATCAAGCTTTTAAACATTGTATTATTCCCGCTTCAGCATATTATGAATGGTCAAAATCCAAACAAAAATATAAATTCTATCTTAAAAATGAAGCTATCTTTTTAGCTGGTTTATATTTAAATAATACTTTTACTATTATTACCGAAGAAGCAACTAATGCCCAAAAAGAAATACACCATCGTCAGCCTGTGATATTAACATATCAAGATGCTAAAGAGTGGTGTATGAATAATGATAATAATATTCTAGATAATTCTATTCAAAATAGATTAAATAATCCTATAAATCTATAATTATTTATCTACTCCTTCTGTATTTTCTAAAGCATAAGAAGCACACATCACATCTTCCTCAACAGAGCCCCCGCTCACTCCAAAGCCACCAATTAATTTTCCTTCATGATAAATTGGAAAACCACCACCAAAGGCAACAATTTTTCCATGGTTAGTTGCTTCCATACCATAGATAGGTCCGCCTGGCCCTATAATCTTAGCCACTTCTCCTGTTGGCATATTTAAAGCTAAAGCTGTATATGCTTTACCTTGAGCTACATCAACTGATACTAATAATGAACCTTCCATTCTTCGATATTGTATTAGATTACCACCTTCATCAACGACAGCTAATACCATTGGTACATTAATCTCATTAGCTTTTTTCATCGCTTTATTTATTAATTCATCCGCAATTTTATAAATTGTCATAGATATTACCTCCACTAATCTAATTCTATCATCTAACTTTTTATAAGTAGTCATAATAGGATTTGATAATATCGCAATTTTTATAATTCTCTAATTGGAAAATACATATATTGTTTATTAGTCTTTGGGCAAGAATAATCATGCTGAGCACCAACTAAAGAAATATTATTCTCTTTCATATATTCAATTACTTCATAAAAAGATTTATCATCAATTCTTTCCACAACTAAATATTCATAACTTGGTATAATCCATTTAACCCAACCCTTAGGTGCTTCTTTATTTAATTCGC
>CACZTC010000113.1 GCA_902784015.1 uncultured Erysipelotrichaceae bacterium
AAGAAGAAGATGAGAATTTTATAGAAAATTATGAAAATGGTTATTATGCAACAGGAATATTACAAATTCCTTAAAATATAAGATAAATGGTATAATTTTTGACGAAAGGATTTACATATATGGGCGTTAATAAGAATACAAATTATGGAAGTATATCAGTTTCTGAGGAAGCTATAGCGACATTAGCTGGCGAAATTATAACAGAATGTTATGGCGTAGTTGGTATGTCTAGTAAACAAGTATTATTAGATGGTTGGGCAGAATTATTAAAAAAAGATAATTTCGCGCGTGGTGTTGTAGTTAAAGAAGGCGAAGAAGGTTTAATTATAGATCTATATATTATTGTAGGTTTTGGTATAAAAATTTCTGCAGCAGTACAAGAAGCGCAGAAAAAAGTTAAATATGTATTGGAAAAGACATTAGGCCTTGAAGTAGCAGAAGTAAATGTTTTTGTTCAAGGTGTTAGAAATATAGGTTAATTTGTATGGATAGACTTGATGGTAAATCATTAAAAGCTATGTTTGATAGTGGCTGTAATAATCTTGTTGCGCATAAGAGTGATGTAGATGCTTTAAATGTATTTCCTGTACCCGATGGAGATACAGGTACTAATATGTCATTAACTTTCACTAATGGTATTAGTGAAATGTATAAAAGTGGTAGTGATGCAATTCCTGTAATAGCTAAGACTTTTTCTCGTGGACTATTAATGGGAGCTAGAGGTAACTCTGGTGTTATATTATCGCAAATATTTAGAGGCTTTTATCAAGCTGTAAAAGAAAAAGAAGAATTGAATAGTGAAGATATTCATAATGCCTTTATTCGTGGTAAAGAATTAGCTTATAAAGCTGTTATGAGGCCTGTCGAAGGTACTATTCTTACTGTAATTAGAGAAGCTGTAGAAAATAGCGAAGAATGTATTAAGAATAATCCTGAAATTAGTATTGAAGATTATGTTGATGAATTATATAAAGCTGCTGAAGCATCTTTAGAAAATACACCTGAATTATTACCAATCTTAAAAGAGGCTCATGTAGTCGATTCTGGAGGTAGTGGTTTAGTTAGAGTATTAGAAGGTTTTAACTTATATTTACATGGTAAACCAGTAGAAAAAGTTGAAGAATCTAATGAAGAGAATAAAGATGAAATACATGAAAAATCTAGTGGCTATCGTACTGAATTCATTTTATCTTTAAATGAAAAAGGTCAAAAAACATTTAATGAAAATAGAATTAGACAAATGCTTGAAAATATGGGTAATAATATTACTCTTTATAGTGATGATAATGAAGTAAAATTAAGAATAAATACTATGTCTCCTGGTGAAATATTAACTTTAGGACAAAGATATGGTGAATATAAGAAAGTTTTAGTTGAAAATATTCAAGATGAACTTAGTCCATCTATTATTGAGCCTATTAATAATACAAAGAAAAAATATGGTATTATTGCGGTTTCTAGTGGAGAAGGTTTAGATAAGATATTTAAAGATTATCGTGTAAATACAATCGTTAGTGGCGGGCAAACAATGAATCCATCTACTGAAGATTTTGTGAATGCGATTAAAAATTTAAATGCTGAAAATATTTATTTATTACCTAATAATTCAAATATTATTATGTCCTGTGAACAGGCAGCTCATGTAATTGATGATAAAAATATTATTGTTTTACGCACAACTTCTATTCCACAAGGTATAACTGCTTGTATTAGTTTTAATCCAGAAGCAGAAGTAGAAGCTAATACAGAAGCAATGAAAGAAGCAATTGATTATATTAAATCTGGAGCAGTAACTTATTCAATTAAAGATACTCAAATAGATGGTAAAGAAATTAAAGCTGGCGATTATATGGGCTTATATGAGAAAGATATAGTTGTTGTTGAAAATAATCGCTTGGAAGTTATGAAAGAATTATTATCTTTAATGTGTGAAGAAGATAGTGAAGTTGTTACTATATTTAAAGGTAATGATGTTGAAGATAGTGAATGTGATGAAATTAAAGCATTCTTAGAAGAGAAATTTGATTTAGAAGTCGATATATTAAATGGTGATCAACCTGTATATTCTTATTATATAGGTGTTGAATAAACTTCCATGGATATTAATAATAAGAGTCTTAAATTAACAAAACTACAAATTGAATTATTAAATAATTTAGGTTTACAAAACACTGATGATGTATTTTCTTATTACCCATATCGTTATGAAATATTAAATGTTAAAAACTATAATGAATGGAATATTAAAGATAAGGTTTGTTTTGAAGCTGAATTAATAAAACTACCTACATCATTTAGAAAAGGTAAATTACTAATTACCCATTTTGATGTTTTAGCATATGAGAAAGTAATAAATATTACTATTTTTAATCGTCCATGGGCTAGAAATCTTAAAATAAATCAAATTTTGACTATTAATGGTATTTATAATGGCAATAATAAAGTTACTGCTACAAGTTATGATACTAAATCATTAAAAGAACATGACTATATCACGCCAGTTTATAGTTTGAAAAGCGGCATGAAACAGTCTTCAATTAAAAATATAATCAAAAAAGTATTTATTAATTCAGAAAATGAAATAAAAGATCTAATACCAATAACTTATCGCAAAAAGTATTCTTTATGTAATAAATTAAATGCGATAAAAAAGATACATTTTCCTAAAGATGAAAATGATATTAAACAAGCCATTAGATCATTAAAATATGAGGAATTCTTAAAATTTTTTACTACTTTACAACTCTTAAAAGATATTGATAATAATGCAATATTTAAAGAAGCAAAAACTTTCGATAAAAATAAAATAAATATAGTTATTGATAATTTACCTTTTACTTTAACCAATGATCAAAGTATTGCTTTAGATGAAATCTTGAATGATATGGCAAGTAATAAACCTTTATATCGTTTAATTCAAGGTGATGTAGGTTGTGGTAAAACAGTTATAGCGGCATTATCTTTATATGCAGCATATTTAAGTGGTTATCAGTCTGCTTTATTGGCACCAACTGAAATATTAGCTAAACAACATTATG
>CACZTC010000114.1 GCA_902784015.1 uncultured Erysipelotrichaceae bacterium
CCTAAACTAGCTGATAAATCATATAAGCCTACAAAGATACCATCTATACCTTCAACTTTTACAACATCTTCGATGATATCTGCACATTCTTTAGTCTCGCATTGAGGTATTAATAAAGTCTCTCTATTCGTTATATCAAAATAATTCTGTAGTCCTTGTTTAGTCGAATCAGCATAACCATAGCCTGCTTTACGCGCAAAAGCTACACCTCTTTCACCTAGCGGATAATATTTTGCATATCTTACTAAATCTTCTATTTCTTCTAATGTTTTAACATCTGGAACAATAATAGCTTCCGCCCCAATATCTAATTGTTTAAGAATATTAGTACGTGATACATTAGTTATTCTTACGCATGAAGTTATATCACTTAATTCAGCTACTCTAATCATTTCTTGGGTTGTTTCCACACCAAAAGGACCATGTTCATTATCAATAATCACAAAATCTAAACCTGAATAGCCTAAAGCTTCTACTGAAGATGCTCCACCCATCCACACAAAAGTACCAAGGGTTTTTTCTTTTCGATCAAATTTTTCTTTTAATTTATTAGTCATAATCTTTATTTAATATCTAAATAATTACATATAGCTTTATAATAAGCTTCCGCAATATTCTTTAATCCTTCTTCGCTTGCCCATTTATCTATATCACTTTGACAAGTAACATACATCTGTTCAACTACAATACCCACACTATTAGTCTCTTCAAGAATTAACCAAGTTGCCATACCTGGATCATCTCTATTACCATCATTCACAAAAGCATCAATACTTGTATATTTAGTTTGGAATATATTATTACCAATTGGTTCATAATACATATATCTAATATCAATAGGATTATCTTCACTATTAAATTCATTTTGTAGATATTGTGCTAAACGAATAGAATCATCTGCTGTTTCTAGATTAGGCTTATCAGCATATATATGCATACCACCTATCTTAGAATCAGTATTATTAGCTGAACATATTGTGATAAATATATTAGGTTCTAAATTATTAATCTTTTCGGCTTTATCTAAAACAGAAGCTGCCACATCATATTCATGCGTCAAGATGACTTCTAATCTATCATCCTCTTCTAATCTTTCTTTTATAGCTTCTACTACTCTCGCATTTAAATCAGCTTCATCAATAATACCTTGATAGCCTCTTAATTCCCCGCCAAAAGCAGCATCTAAAACAACTGTTTTCTTTTTACTATTATAATTATTAGGACTAGCTGTGTTTTCTGTTGTTACTTCTTCATTTTTATCTTCTTTTTTACAGCCAGAAAAAAAGACACCATAAAAGATGAAAGCGAATAAAGCTAATAATAAAATTGCGACTGTATCAAAACGTTTTTTCTTTTTCATCTTACGCCTTCTAACCCTTTTAAGTATAATGCAGTATTAATCTTTTCGAATATTTTCTTAACGATTATTTCAATATCACTATCTTCGCAATAATTCGATGGCGCCATAAAATTAGCTCTGCCATCTTCAATCAAACTAATCGCTACATCTTTAGCTTTCTTAGATTCAGGATTATATACCGCAATCGAGTGGCCATTATATTCTTTAACTAATCTCATACATGGTATATCAGTAAAACCATCCGCAATATAAATCATATGTTCAAAAGGAATAGGTCTTTTATCAAAATCTATATATTTATTTAATTCACTATCATCAGTTTCATCCAAAACTTGTTTATTAATACGGAATATATATTGTGTCTTAGTTGTATAGTTAACTAATTGAGCAGGCCATATAGCATAATCATCTTCATAATAATATCTGCAGGCATATATCTTTTTAAAATATTTAGCAATACTAGTATTCTCAATTATTTCATGCATACCTGAAGAAATAATATAATGTTCTACCTCTAAGCCCTTTTCTTTTCCTATTTCATTGATTCTTTCAAACCAACTTTCAACACCCGGAAAAAAGACAATATGCTTTCCAATATCAGTAAACATTGATTTATGTAATGGTGTACCTTGTTCCTTAAATTTCTTATGTAAAGTATATAAATAAGCCCCATTACTATCCATTTTATTAGCTTTTGTGAGCTCGGTTACTTCACTCCAAAATTCAGCAGCATTATCATAACCAAGAGATGGTATAAGACTATAATTCTGCATATCTTTAGTGCATAATGTTTTATCAAAATCATATATTAAAGCGACTTTTGTCATAAAAAAATTATAGCATTTCTAATATATAAAAAAAGATATTAGTCTCCTAATACCTTTATATTTCTAGTAGTTTTAATAAAGC
>CACZTC010000115.1 GCA_902784015.1 uncultured Erysipelotrichaceae bacterium
ACTTTTAATACTATCAAGATCGCCTAATAATACTAAATCCGCAAAATCTTCCTTTAGAATTGTGTCAGCTGCACGAAGTGTTCTTTCATCTTCGGCCTCAGGTAAAATAATTGTTTTTCTATTACCTCTAGCTTTATCTTTTATACTTTCAATGAAACTCATAATAATGTTTTCTCCTTCTACATATGAGTTTACTAGATAAATAAATATCTAGGCAATAAAAAAATATTGAATATGGATATTTATAGGTATAAAATTTTTTTGTTAAACAAGGAGGACAGATATGTTTAATATTATTGTTAAGGATACTTATGATGAAGTCAGCTTAGAAGCTTTCAAAATTATGCATGAAGTAATGCAGAAAGATAGCCCTGTATTAGGTTTAGCTACAGGCTCTAGTCCAGTTGGATTATACAAATATATGATAAGAGACCACAAAGATAATGGCACAAGCTATAAAAATGTTGTGACATTTAATCTAGATGAGTATATTGGTATACCTAAATCTCATGAACAAAGCTATTACACATTTATGCATGATAATTTATTTAATGAGATAGATGTGCCTGAAGATAATATTCATATTCCTCTTGGTGAAGGCGATGATGTTGAAAAGAATTGCCTTGATTATGAAGAAGAATTACAAAAATATGAAATAGATTTACAAGTTTTAGGTATTGGTAGTGATGGCCATATCGCTTTTAATGAACCAGGTACACCATTTGATTCATTGACTCATATCATGGAACTAGAAGAACAAACAAGAAAAGATAATGCAAGATTCTTTGATGATGATATTAATCAAGTTCCAACTCACGCAATTACTATGGGCTTAGCTAGTATTATGAGAGCTAAAAAGATTATCATCATCGCAACTGGCGCAAATAAGGCTGATGCTGTTTATAGCATGCTTAAAGAAGATAAAAATGTAGCATGTCCAGCTTCTATCTTACAAGATCATCCAGATGTAACTGTATTATTAGATCAAGAAGCTGCAAGTAAGCTTTAGAGCATATTGATTCATTTATATGTCTATTTATGTGATAATCATCTAGGAGGTATATATAAATGGATATTGTTAAGAGTATAGAAGAATATGATGCAATATTATTAAACAACAAAGGAGTATTTGTAGATTTCTATGCAGATTGGTGTGGACCATGCAAAATGATAGCACCACTTGTTGAAGAATTAGCTGAAGAACATCCTACTGTTAAATTTATTAAAGTAAATGTGGATGATACTCCAGATATTGCAAGTAGATATGGAATTACTTCAATTCCTACAATCATTGTCTTTAAGGGGGGAAAGCCAGCTTCACAAACAACAGGCTTCCAACCAATAGAAAGCTTAGAAATGTTAGTAAGAGCTGCTGAATAATTCAGCGGTTTTTTTTAAGATTATTATTGCATTTATTCACTGATTATATATAATTATATAGGTTTAACAATTATTAATTATTTGTTTAATAATGCTAAACATATAGAGAAACAAAAATGGATGTAGGTAAAAGAATAAATCAATTAAGAATGAAGAATGATTTAACCTTGGATGAGCTCGCCTCAAGAACCGAGTTGACCAAAGGTTTTTTATCGCAATTAGAAAGAAATCTAACTTCGCCATCACTACAAACTTTAGAAGATATAGCTAGTGCCTTAGGTGTTAGTATGGAAAGATTCTTTAAAGAAGAAAGTGATGAACAAATTGTATTTAAAAAAGAAGATTACTTTGTGGATGAACAAGAAAAGGCTACTATCCATTGGCTAGTTCCAAAATCGCAAAATAACCAGATGGAGCCAATTGTGATTGAACTTAAAGAAAATGGTTATACGCAAGAGATAAAACCACATAAAGGTGAAGAGTTCGGTTATGTATTAAGCGGGGAAATATTAATTGAAAGCGAGTCGCTTAATTCGATAAGGACAGTGAAAGCAGGCGAATGCTTCTACGTCAAAGGTAATGAAAGATATTTATTAAAAAATATTAAAAGTAAAGTGGCGAAAGTCCTATGGATAAGTACTCCACCAATATTCTAAGAAAGGGTAAGAACATGAAAAAACTAATTGAAGTTAAAAACGTTGTTAAAACATTTGATAATCAAGTTGTCTTAAAAGGAATATCTTTAGATATAAATGAAAATGAATTTGTGACATTATTAGGACCTTCAGGATGTGGAAAGACTACTCTTTTAAGAATAATTGCGGGATTTTTAGAGCCAACTGAAGGGCATGTCATTATGGACGGGGAAGATATTGCAACAATTCCAGCATATAAAAGAGATGTTAATACAGTCTTCCAACATTATGCATTATTCCCTCATCTAGATGTTTATGACAATATAGCTTTTGGTTTAAAAATAAAGAAATTAGCTAAAGATATCATTGATCAAAAGGTTATGAGAATGATTAGCTTAGTGGGCTTAGAAGGTTTTGAACATCGTGAAGTAACTTCACTTTCTGGTGGCCAACAACAGCGTGTTGCTATAGCTAGAGCTTTAGTTAATGAGCCTAGAGTTCTTTTATTAGATGAATCATTATCTGCTTTAGATAAAAATTTACGTAAAGAAATGCAGGTAGAATTAAAAGAAATCCAAAAAGAAGTTGGTATTACATTTATATTCGTTACCCATGACCAAGAAGAAGCATTAACTATGTCAGATAAAATAGTCATTATGAAGGATGGTGAAATCGAACAAATAGGTACACCAACCCAAGTTTATAATGAACCAGCTAATGAATATTGTGCGAGCT
>CACZTC010000116.1 GCA_902784015.1 uncultured Erysipelotrichaceae bacterium
CGATGATTATATAGGCATTAAAACATTACATCATCTCACAAAATCCAAAGAGGGTATTGATATAACAGTAATTAGTGATAATAAAAGAAATTCTATAAGGATGTCAGAATATATGGATTTTAAGAAAGAATATCCTAATATTTCAATAAAATTCATAAAAAGTATGAATAAAGTACATGATCGTTTCATTATTTTAGATAAGGATACTAAGAATATGAAATTATATCTTTGTGGAGGTAGCTCAAAAGATAGTGGAAATAGTATAACAATGATAGTACAAATGAAGGGGGTAGATGCTCTGATGAATACAATAGATGATTTATTGTTGAATCCTACATTAGTATTTAATTAGAGAGTTTCAATTTGTATAAAGCATTTGTAATATTATGGTTTATATAATAAAGTTAAGATACTAATGATAAAACTTCCTAAAAAAGACAAATATACAGTTGGCTTGATGACAGGTAGTTTTCATACTGATTATTCCTTTCATTTAGCGGATGTACTGTGTAAAGCTCTTGACAAAGATAATATTCAAATAGTTTTAATGCAGTCATTAGATGCAATACGTTATTTAAGTTTGAATTCTATAGTTGATGATAATTTTGATAGTCATTATTATTCTATATTTGAATATGGAAAATATTTAGAATTAGATCTTTTAATTGTTTCCCTTGGTACTATTAGTGCTATTCCTTCTTCAATTAGCACCATAGAATTCTTTGAACCATTTAAAGAAATTCCTACTATTGTGATTGAAGATGACACACCAATGGATAATAGTATTTATATTACTGTTAATAATTATCAAGGAATGTATGCTTGCGTTAATCATTTAATTCAAGAACATGAGCTTAAGAATATTTTATATGTATCAGGTCCTCTAACTGCACCAGATGCTAGAGTTAGACTTGATTCTTATAAAAATGCGATGAAAGATAATAATCTTATTGTTGAAGATAAAATGATTGCTTATGGAGATTTTACTGATCATGTAGATAATCTAATAGAAGAATTATTAGATAATAATCCAGATGCTCAAGCAATATGTTGCGCAAATGATGAAATGGCAGAAAGTGCCTACCGTGTTTTAAATCAAAGAGGCTTAATTATAGGAAAAGATATTATGGTCACTGGCTTTGATGATAAAGATAGTGCAAAATATATGGATCCTCCTTTAACTACTGTCCGTCAAAGTTCAGATAAGATTGCAGAATATGTGTCTAATGTCATCGATGATTTAATTGCAGAAAAAGAAGTATCATCGGCGATTATTGATGCAGAATTAATAATTAGAGAATCTTGTGGATGTGATGATAATAGTAATAATAATATCGATACAGATAATATTTCGAATGAAATAATTGTTGATGAAAGAACAAAAATGAAGGCATTCCAGAAAAGAGGTATTATTAATTCTTTATTATTAAGAAATCTATTATCTAAAGGTCTAACAAGTCAGAAATATTTTGAAAGAATAGGTCATATTATTTCTGATTTAGGTGCTAAGAAAGCTTATATTTGTCTTACTGATAAACCAATAAAATTAAATAAACAAACAGAATATTTCCTTCCTAAAACATTAACTTTATATCTAAGTGTTGATAATGGTAGCATTAAAGCCAAAGGCTTTGATGAGGGGGAAGTATTAGATTATAATCAATTATCTTCTATATTTAAAAAACAAATAGAAAAAGGCAAACAATTAGCGATATTCCCGCTATTTTATCAAAATAGGCATTATGGGGCTCTATTTGTAGAGCTTGATCATAAAGATATGTTTTTCTATTATACGCTATCTTTAGAGCTTGGCACTGGCTTATATTTTATGCAGATAGAATTAAGCAATCAAAAATCACAGCGTGAACTCGAAGAACAAAATCGTATTCTTGATTATTTGGCAAGCCATGATTCTTTAACTAGTTGTTATAATCGAACAGAAGCTATTAGATTAGCTAATACGATGATGGAATCTAAAAAATACAATAAATTTGTTATTGTTGTTGCTGATCTAGATTATTTAAAACGTATTAATGATACTTTTGGCCATTATGAAGGGGATATTGCGATTAAGCAGACAGCAGAGATTTTAAAAGATGCTTTACCTGATGGCGGTATTATTGGTAGGGCTGGAGGAGATGAGTTTATTTGTTTCTTCCCATATAAAGATAATTATAATCCCGAACAATTCATACAAATAGTTAATCTTAAATGTGCAGTATATAATAAGACATCTGATAAGGATTATGAATTAAATATTTCTGTCGGTTATCATTGTTTTGATATCGATGATAAAGAAGAAATAGATACATTATTTAAAAAAGCAGATGATCACTTATATGTAAATAAGAAAAAACGTAAAAATAGTGTCATGAAGAATAATGATTCTGTATTTATATAGATTAAGCTAATTAAATATTATTGGGGTATGGTGTTCAAGTTCTATGTGCAAAATTGCACATAGAACATTAATATTTAAACTTGATTTTATTAACTCATTTAATGGGTCGTTTTACATAATATTATAAAATAATGGCCCAATAAAAACTGCAACCTCTAATAGATTGCAGTTATTTTTTTTATCATTCTAATCTCTAAACTTCATGGTTGGAATATTAAAGAATTATATTGATGTTATTGGTATTATGAATGTTCCGTTTTCCAAACTTGATAATTGATTTGCTGTACATACCAATCCATTTTTTCCTTTATCCCATTTACTATCTTGCAATTGTTTAAATCCTGATACATCATTATTATTGAAACTAGTACCTGCTTTTATTTCTACTAAATGCAATGTTCCTTGATTAACATATACTAAATCAACTTCGTTTTTGTTTGAATCTCTATAGTAGTATAATTTTTGATCTATGCCGCTATTTATAAACGATTTTATTATTTCATTCATTGCGGCATTTTCAAAAAACCTTCCTTTCATGAATGATTTAATCATTGTTTCTTTGTTATCAACACCAACCAAATATGCAGCTAATCCTGTATCAAAAAAATACATTTTAGGTCTTTTTATAATGCGCTTTTTAATTGATTGTTCGTTATATGGTTGAATTAAATATATAATTCCTGTTTTAACCAGTGCTGATATCCATGATTTAATTGTTGAAGATTTAACACCAATATCTTTAGCATAATTATCATAAACCAATTCTTGACTTATGTTTGATGCTAATAATTTTAGAAAATTTGTAAACTTAATTTCATTTTCGACTTCCAAAATTTCTTTTAAATCTTTTTCCATATA
>CACZTC010000117.1 GCA_902784015.1 uncultured Erysipelotrichaceae bacterium
TATATTATTTGGGGCACCATGACGATGGCTTTTGCGCTAATTTCTAGAGAAAATGTAGCGAAATTATTTCCTTCTTTAAGTGCTGCAGAAATATTAGCGCGAACTGCTTTCTTAGTAATATTTATGGATTGTGTTATGTCTTTTTTTGGTTCTATCGCAAATGATGCAAGTTTTAATGCATGGGTTACTGAAAAAAGTGATGAGAGTAATAGAGCTAGCATAGAAGGTGTATTAAATGTCTTTCCTTTATTAGCTATGTTAATAGTGGCAGGAGCATCAAATATTATTATTGAAAAGACAGGTTGGCCATTATTCTTTGTGATGATGGGACTTATTGTTTCTTTATGTGGCTTCTTAGGTTTATTTTTTGTGGAAGAGGTTGAACCTAAAAAAAGCGATAATGAAATGAATATGTTTGAAAGTATTATTTATGGTTTTAGACCTAGCATCATAAAAAAGAATAAATATTTTTATATATCTTTATTAGCTATATGTATATTTAATATATCTGTACAAATATTTATGCCTTATTTATTAATATATTTAGAAAAGACTTTGGGTTTTGATACTATTACTTATTCAATTGTGATGGCTTCAGTCATATTATTAGCTTCAATTATGTCAGTAATATTTGGTAGAGTAACAGATCGTTTAGGTAAAGAGGCAATGAGTAAATTTTCAATTCTATTATTTGTGGTTGGTTTATTATTAGTGACATTTATGAAAAAACCAATTCCATTTATCATATGTGGAACTATTATGATGAGTGGATATGTGGCAGTATCTATTGTCTTTATGAGTTTGATAAGAGATTATACACCACTTGAACATGTAGGTATGTTTCAAGGAATTAGATTATTAGCTTATGTTTTGATACCAATGGTTATAGGACCTTTTATTGGTGATTATTTAATTCATCATTATACAGAAGGCACTTATATTAATACTTATAATGAGGTTGTCGAATTACCAGTACCTGCACTATTTGTGGCTAGCGCAATAGTTGCTTTATTAATACTTATTCCAACGCTTAGATTATTTAAGAAAAAAGATTATTCAATTTAAGCAAAGGATTTATATATGATAAAATTTAAAGCGTTAGTCTAGATATATATTAATAATTAGGTTATATTGAAGGGCTATATTGGCGAATGTAGTAAAGACTTTGAGGTTTAATGATATTAATGATAGAGGGTAAAAATTAATGCATTATACATATGATTTAATTAGTTGGTTGATATTCATTCCTACTGTTTTTGTATATATTTCAGGAAGAAAGCGTCTAACTAGAAAGCATAGATCAATTAATTATTTAATGTTGATAACTTTTATATATTTATCTTTAGGTATTTATTATGCTTTTTCATGGCACAATAAAACAGGCAAAGATATTATTGAACCTTTCTATCAATTTGATACTTTATATTTCACAACCTTATCCTTAATCCTTGGTTTTATAGGTTTATATTTTATGGATATGTGTATTGGTAGAGTAAAAATTCCACAGCTCATATTCTTATTTCCAGTAATAATGGCTATCATATTTATATTCTTTAATAAGAAATATGGCTTGATGTTTTATTATGATAATAATGATATTTATCATCGAGGGCCATTATTGTGGACTAATTATTTATTATGGATTGTCTATTTTGGTGGTTTAATTACGCTTATATTGAAATCAAGAGATAAATTGACTAAGAATACTACAATTGGTTTCTTATTATTCTTTTTAGTTGAAATTGGCTTACAAGTATATCAATTCTTTAATGTTAATTTTTATATTGGCGGTATAGCTTATTCATCTGGTTTATTATATTTAGTTGTTTCGCCATTATTCTTAGAACATCAAGCAGATGAATTAACTAATCTATTTAATAGAAATGGTTTTATTCGCGCAGTTGAAGAAAAAGTAAAATATGTAAATGATGGTGAATATTGTTTGGCTGCTGTTGATATTTCTGATTTTGAAACTATCAATGAAAAATTTGGTTATAAAGTTGGAAATGAAATATTAAAGCATGTTGGCGAATATTTGCAGAAGACATTCTCTTCGGATGCAATTGTAGGTAGATTTGATAGTGATCATTTCTATGCCTTTGTGAAAAAAGATGATATCAAGTTAGATTATTTTACTTTGCCAATTAATGAAATCAATGAAAATATTGATGAAATATACAACATTAATATTGTGGAAGGTGTATATCAGATAGATGATAGGCAAGAAGAAATACTATCAATGTGTGATAAGGCTATGTTCTCCGCTAATAATGCGAAAAATGATAATAGTGGATCTTTAGCTTTCTTTGATGAAAAAGCTAAAAAAGAGATGGATAAAGAAAAATATATTATTGGTATTCTAGATAAAGCTTGCGAAGAGAAAAGATTCAAATTATATTTCCAACCTATTTATAATGCGAAGACATTGAAATTAAGTTCTGCTGAAGTATAGGTGCGCTTTGATGATGAAAGATATGGCATGATATCGCCAGGCAATTTTATTCCAATATATGAAATGTCAGGCTTAATAACTAAATTAGATAGATATGTTTTACAAGAAGCAATCCAATATACTAAAGAACTGCAAGAAAAAGGAATACCGATTATTCCAATTTCAATTAATTTTTCTAGAATTAGTGCTGCTTCAGATAGTTTTGTGAATGAAGCGATAGAATGTATTGAAAATAGTGGTCTAGATAGAAATATTATTTGTATCGAAGTTACCGAAAGTGCTTTAGCTACTAATGCTGCAATTAAGAGAAATGTTGAAAAGATGCGTAATAAAGGCATAAGAGTATTGATGGATGATTTTGGTAGCGGATATTCTTCTTTGTCAACGTTTTCGGAAATGGATTTTGATATCTTGAAAGCAGATATGGGTTTCATGGGGTCAATCTCTAAAGCGAATAAAGGCAAAGAATTATTTAAATATTTAATTCAATTCGCAAATACATCTAATTTACCTTCGATTGCGGAAGGAGTCGAAACAATTGAACAATTAAAAGAAGTAATAAATATTGGTATCAGTTATATTCAAGGTTATATATTAGCTAAGCCAATGCCAAAAGAATACTATGAAAAAGTATTAGTAGGTGATTATACAGATAATGAATATTTAGGAGAATCATTAATTAAGTTACAAAGTAATTAAGCATAATTATTCAAAAAGACATTAAGATGTCTTTTTTATTAATTTAATAAAAAAGAAAAGAAATAATAGAAGAATAGTCTATAATGTTAAATATGAATTATGACTTATTAAATCAGCCATATGCTTCAAATAGATATCCTATTATGAGTAAAAATGGGATGGTTAGCACTGGTAGTGCTTTGGCTAGTAGCGCAGGCTTAGAAATATTAAGAAAAGGTGGTAATGCGGTAGATGCTGCGATAGCTACTGCAGCTGCTTTATGCATTGTTGAACCTAACGCTAATGGTTTAGGCTCAGATGCTTTTGCGATTGTATGGATGAAAGATAAATTATATGGCTTAAATGCGAGTGGTTATGCGCCAAAACATATATCAATTGATGCTTTGAAAAGAAAAGGTATCACCAAAGAGATGCCTGACTATGGTTGGGTGCCTATTATGGTGCCTGGCGCAGTTAAGGGTTGGAAAGCATTAAATGATAAATTTGGTAATTTAACATTAAAAGAAATATTACAGCCAGCGATAAGATTAGCTGAAGAAGGCTATCCTCTTTCTGGTTTATTAGCTAAGAATTGGAATAAAGCTTTAGAAATATTCCATAACAATTGTGATGATAAAAAAGAATTCAAAGAATTCTTTAAGACCTTTGAAAAGGAAGATGGTTCAACTTATCAAGCTGGAGATATTGTGAAATTGAAGAATCACGCGAAAACATTAAGATTAATTGCGGATACTAATACAGATGCTTTTTATAAAGGTGAAATAGCGAATAATTTTATAAAACAATCTCTTAAATATGGTGGATATTTCTGTAAAGATGATTTAGAAAGTTATGAATGTGAATGGGTAGATCCTATATCTATCAATTATCGTGGTTATGATGTTTGGGAATTACCTCCTAATACACAAGGCATCGCTGCATTAATGGCTTTAAATATATTAAAAGAATTTGAATTTGAAGATAGAGATAATCCTGAGACTATTCATAAACAATTAGAAGCGATGAAAATCGCATTTGCGGACGCTAAAAGATATATTACTGATGTTAATAAAATGACTTTAGATTATAAGCGCTTAATCTTACCAGAATATGGTAAAGCTAGAGCTAAAGAAATCAGTAGTATGGCAGCTATTCCTTATCCATCTGTTCCTCCAAAAGGTGGCACTGTTTATTTATGTACAGCTGATAAAGATGGCAATATGGTTTCTTATATCCAATCTAACTATAAAGGCTTTGGCTCAGGTATTGTCTTAGAAGGCTATGGTATAGCTTTAAATAATCGAGGAGCAGATTTCTCTTTGGATAAAGAAGATATTAATTCTTTAGAAGGACGCAAAAAAAGTTATCATACAATCATTCCAAGCTTTTTAACTAAGGATAATAAAGCGATTGGACCATTTGGCGTGATGGGTGGTTATATGCAACCACAAGGTCATATCCAAGTGGTAATGAATATGATAGATTTTAAATTGAATCCACAGATGGCTTTAGATGCCAAAAGATGGCAATGGTTAAAAGAGAGAAAAGTGATTGTTGAAGAAGGTTTTTCTCAAGAAATAATTGATGATTTAATTGATCGCGGACACGAAGTAGAGATTAGTGATAATCCTAATATTTTTGGTAGAGGTCAAATTATTAATAAGATGGATAATGGAGTATATATAGGTGGATGCGAATCTAGAACAGATTCTAATATAGCTATTTATTAAAGATTTATGAAAGAATTAGGACAATTATTTATAGCTTGGTTTAAGATGGGTTTATTTACTTTTGGTGGTGGTTATGCCATGTTACCTATGATCCAAAAGGAAGTAATTGAACATTATAAGTGGGCTAGTGAAGATGAAATAATGGATTATTATGCGGTAGGACAATGTACCCCAGGTATTATTGCAGTAAATACTGCAACCTTTGTAGGTTATAAAGTTAAAGGTATTATTGGCGGTATCGCTGCTACTTTAGGTGTCATAACTCCCTCAATTATTATTATTTTTTTAATATCTAGTTTAATTAATAATTTTTCAGAGTTAGAAATTGTTCAACATGCTTTACAAGGTATTAAGGTAGCAGTATGTGTATTAATGTTTGTAGCCTTAGAAAAATTAATAAAGAATGGAATCAAAGATGTCATAGCTTTATTAATAGCTATTAGTGCTTTCTTATTAGTATATTTCACTAATATATCAACAGTATTAATTGTGATAGCTGCAGGTATTGTAGGCTATGTTCTATTTTTAGTTAGAAATAAAGAGGTCAGCCATGAGTGAGTTTATTTTAATGTGCTATGAATTCTTTAAGGCTGGTTTATTTGCGATTGGCGGAGGCCTTGCGACAATTCCTTTCTTACAAGAAATGGCTAATAAATATGGTTGGTTTACAACTAATGATTTATCCACAATGATAGCTGTATCAGAAAGTACACCGGGACCAATAGGGGTCAATATGGCAACTTATATAGGCAATCATATGTTTGGCTTTGTGGGTGGCGTTATGGCAACTTTATCTTTAGTTACACCATCATTAATAGTTATCTGTATAGTCGCTAGGGTATTAAAGAAATTTAAAGATTCAGCATTAGTTAAAGGTATCTTTGCGGGATTACGCCCAGCAACTGTTGGTTTAATCTTTTCTTCTGTATTAGGTATCTTCATTTCGACTTTATTAAATCTACAAAGTTATAAAGATACTAATTTATTAACGCATTTATTCAATATTAAAGAGCTTATATTATTTATTATTTTATTAATCTTCTATAAATGGAAAAATAAATTACATCCTATCTTTATAATTTTAATAGCGGCATTATGTGGTATAGCTTTAGGTTTTTAGAAAGAGGCAGAGCCTCTTTTATTTAGCTATTGTGCACTATGGTATAATAAAACCTGTTCAATTATGACTAATCAATATACAAAAAAAGTGATGGTAAGAGAAATCAAAGAAGCTTTTCGTCTTGAACAATTAGCTGGCGATGATTATTCTCTTGAAAGATGGACTGTTGTACCAGATGTTAATAGACCAGGGTTTGAGCTCTGTGGTTTTTATCGTATGAGCGAACCTAGAAGAATAGTTATTATTGGTAATAAAGAAATTGAATATATAAAAGAAATGAGTGAAGCTGATCAGCGTGAAAGATTCCCACGCTTAACTGATGGCTTAACTCCCGCAATTATCATTTCACGTAATGGTGAAATGCCAGCGGTATTAAAAGAAATAGCTGATGCGAATAATTTTCCTGTTTTGCGTTCTTCTTTACCAACTTACCGCCTAGTAACTGACTTAATAGCTTTCTTAGATGAAAGATTAGCTCGAGAAGATACTATCAATGGCGTGCTTATGAATGTTTATGGTAAAGGTGTGCTACTTAGAGGCGATAGCGGCATGGGTAAATCTGAAACAGCTTTAGAGTTAATAGGAAAAAAACATGTTCTTATTGCGGATGATAGAGTTGATATTGAACATGTACATAATACAATCTATGGTCATGCGCCAGAGATTATTAAAGGTTTATTAGAGATAAGAGGTATAGGTGTAATTGATGTTGAAAAGATGTTTGGAGCTTCAGCAGTAGGCGAGCAAACAGAGATTGATTTGATTATCAATTTAGTACCTTATAGTAATAGAGATGAATATGATCGTGTTGGCGATAGTAAACAAGAATATACAGAATTATTAGATGTTATGATTCCAACAATCACTATTCCAATTAGCGCCGGTAGAAATGTTGGTGTCTTAGTAGAATCAGCAGTAACTAATTTCCAATTAAAAGAAAAAGGCTATAGTAGCGCTAAAGAAGTAAAAAAAAGATTTAGAAATTATACAGAGAAGGAGGCCAAGAAATGACACTCTTTCCAGGTAATGGCATATTCATGACAATAGGCAATTTTTCAATTAGCCTTTATGCGATAACTCTTATTGTTGGAGTAGTATGCGCTTATTTATATATTGCCGGCATTATGAAAAGGCATGGTTATGATTTAGAAATAACTGATGAATTATTAGTTATTTGTTTGATAGGTGGCTTAGTAGGGGGACGCATTGTTTGGGTTTTAGAACATCTCAATGAATATATGCGTTATCTTCCATATGTTTTTGCGCTTGGAGATGGAGGCTTTGATATTTTAGGCGTGATGCTAGGTGTTGCGGTTGTTGTGAGATTATATGTTCATCGTCGCAATATGACTTATTTAAGGACATTAGATGTAGTAATGCCTGCAGTTATATTATTCGCAGCCATCGCAAGAATTGGTAGAACTTATATGGCTAATACAATCTGGTATACCATCATCATAGATTTTATTGGTTTTGCGTTAATCAATTTCTTATTTAGGTCAGCTCATGATGGTAGAAGAAGAGGCGATATCGCGATGGGCAGTCTAATGTGGATGGGTCTATCTAGATTATTAGCTTTGATTTTTAATTGGGATCCTAATGCGAAAGAGACCCTTATAATGTGCATTATCATTGAACTAATAGGTTTATTAGTTTATAGCTTAGTCCATAATCATGCTCCTTCTAAACCAATTATTCTATTTGACTTAGATGGTACTTTAATGGATA
>CACZTC010000118.1 GCA_902784015.1 uncultured Erysipelotrichaceae bacterium
GTGTTGGCCAAGATAAGATATTCCAAAAACATATACTAAAAGATAATGGTTTACCTATAACTGATTGGTTTTGGGCATACGCTGATGAATTAGACACAAATAAAGATGAATTATTAAACAAAGTTCATAAACTAATCTACCCTGTTATCTTAAAGCCAAGTAGAACTGGTTCTTCAGTTGGCATATCTATTGCGCACAATGATGAAGAATATATTGAATGTTTTGAAGAAGCTAGACAATATGATGAAAAGATTATTACCGAAAAAGTAGTTAAACCAATGCGTGAATTCAACTGTTCAGTATTAGGCAATGCCTTCAAAGCTACTGCCTCAACTTTAGAAGAAGTCAGTCATGCTGATAGCAATGAATTATTAGATTTCAAAGATAAATACCAAAGTAATAGTGGCGCAAAAGGTAGTAAAGGTGGTAATAGTAAAGGCATGGCTAGCACCGCAAGAATCGTACCAGCACCAATTGATGAAGCCCAAACAAAGCTTATTCAAGATTATGCAATAAAAGCTTTTAAAGTATTGGGGGCTGAGGGAGTATGTAGAATTGATTTCATGATGGATTCAGAAACTAAAACAGTATATATAAATGAAATCAATACTATTCCAGGCTCACTAGCTTTCTATTTATGGGAAGCTAGTGGTAAAAACTTTACCGAATTAATGGATGATTTAGTTAATTTAGCTTTAGATAGAGAAAGAAGAAGAAATAAAATGACTTTCTCTTATGATACAGATTTATTATTAAATTATTCTACTTCAGGTACTAAAGGTTCTAAACAATAATATGAGAATAAACATTATTTTATAAACAGCTATTAAAAAATAGCTCATGATATACTTAAGTTCAATAATAAAGGAGGAAATAAAATGTCTACACCACATAATAATGCTGAAAAAGGCGCTTTCGCAAAAACTGTATTAATGCCAGGAGATCCTTTACGCGCAAAATTCATTGCCGAAAATTTCTTGGAGGATGCAAAACTAGTTAATACCGTCAGAGGTATAAATGGCTATACTGGTAAATATAACGGCAAAGAAGTATCAGTAATGGCTTCTGGTATGGGTATGCCTAGTATTGGTATTTATTCATATGAATTATTCAAATTCTATGATGTAGAAAACATCATTAGAATTGGTAGTGCTGGTTGTTATGTTCCTGAATTAAATGTATTCGATGTTGTGCTTGCTGATTCTGCTTATTCTGAATCATCATATGCTCAAACACAATGCGGATTTGAAGGTGATAAAACATATCCTAGTGAAAATTTAAATAATTTAATCAAAGAAACTGCTAAGGAATTAGGAATGACACTACACGAAGGTTGCATCCATAGTTCTGATGTATTCTATCGTGAATCAAATGATTATCAAAAAGTAGTTATTGAAGATAAAAAATGTGTGGCAGTAGAGATGGAAAGCTTTGCCCTATTCTCTAACGCTAAAGTATTAGGAAAAAATGCAGCATGCTTATTAACAATTAGTGATAGTTTCGTGACACACGAAGAAACAACCCCGGAAGAAAGAGAACAACACTTTACAGAAATGATGAAGCTAGCTCTAACAGTTGCCACAAAGTAAATCAAACACAAAAAATGGATTATACATAATAATCCATTTTTATTACTTAATTGCTTCAAATCCTTCGCGATAATAACCTTTTACTTCTTCAATCTCTTCTTCTGTTAATTGTCTTTCATGAGCATCATGGCCTTCAACTGTATAAGCATGTTCAGAAACCACTGCTCCATTTTTTATGAAGAATATATGTGGAGTATATAGATGCTTAATATTATTCTCATCTAGAGGAACATAATCTCCAAATTTATCAATAAATAAATCATAATCATCTATATCAATATTAGATTTCCACTCTTCATTCTTTCTTGTATTAACATATAGAACTGTAGCTTTATACTCCTTAGCTACTTCATTAATAATAGGAACAGCTTCAACGCACCAAGGACATCTGCTGAAACCAAAATATACTGCAAATGTTTCCCCTTTATCCATTTTTTCAGAAACTTCCTTCATAGTAGTTTCTACAAAGACATGTTTACCATCTTCAAAGCCTTCATATCCACTCATATCAGCTCTAGAAACATTCCCATTAGAGCATCCCATCATCATTATTGCCAATAATAGAATTAATAGTTTTTTCATTTTATTTCACTAAGCTCCTTATTTTTTCTACATATGCTTTAGCAGTGAATCCATATTTCTCTAATAATTCATTAGCTGGACCCGATTCGCCAAATCTACCAGGCATTCCTAACCTTAATACTGGTGTAGGAAGCTTTTCACTTAATAATTCACATACTGCTCCACCAAGTCCGCCTGTAATCCAAGCTTCTTCAGCTGTTATAACTTTTCCTGTTTTCTTAGCAGAAGCTAACACTAATTCTTCATCTAGAGGCTTAATTGTGCAAATATTAATAACTTCAACATCAATGCCCTCTTCTTTTAATAATTCAGCAGCTTCTAAAGCTGGAGCTACACATAAGCCATTAGCGATTAATGTAACATCATTACCCTCTTTTAATAATTCACCTTTGCCAATTTCAAATGTCATATTGTCTTCATGAATTACAGGAACAGCCGCTCTACCAAAGCGCATATAAACTGGTCCAACATGCTCACTTGCTGCTTTTAAAGCAGCACGAGCTTCCACATCATCACTAGGGCACATAACAACCATATTAGGAAGATTACGCATAATAGCTAGATCTTCTAATGCTTGATGTGATGCACCATCTTCACCAACAGAGATACCTCCATGAGTGGCACATATCTTTACATTAAGATTTGGATAACAAA
>CACZTC010000119.1 GCA_902784015.1 uncultured Erysipelotrichaceae bacterium
TAGAAGTAACAGGATAAATATGGAATATTCCTTCGATGATTAAAATAAAAGCTATTACTAAAGTAAGATTCTTTTTACCTATATAAAATAATGCGTATGCTCCAACTAGTGGTAATAAAGCTGAAGTAATAATATTTAATCTAAAAGGGAATTGGATGATTGATAAAAAGCTAAGCTTATCCCAAGGTATAAAAGAAGAAGGAAGGATGAAAAAGATATAGCCAAAAATGAATAGGGAGGTTATAAATCTATTTCTTTTTTCTTTTTTGATAAATAAATATAGTAAAGGAATAAAAGTTAAGAAATAACCAATATTTTCTAACATTGTTTTATCTCTTTCTAAATTATTACCAGCTAAAGCAAATCTAGTTATATTCGCGAAATATTGCCAAAGATCTAGACTATAATAGCTCAAAATAGAATTAGTTCGATAATAATCTAAAATATATCTTTGTGATAATAATTGTTCAAACATTGGTAATGTATAAAAAGAAGTAGATAAGAAAGCTAAAATAATAGCCCAAAAAGTATATTTAATAATGTCTTTATTAATATGAAAAATATTAATAATAAAGAAAATGATAAAAAGAATCACAATAAATATAAAAGTAATATTATGAGATAAAACTAATAAGACAAGACTTAAATATAATAAAGGCCACTTTTTATATTTCTTTTCATAAAAGAGATAATAAATACTTAATAAGAATAATGGTAAAAATGATATCGCCATTATTTCACCAAGTGCACCTCTGACATAAACATCAGTTATATGATAATTATTAAAAATATAAGCTATCATAGCTAATAGAGCTATATATTTATTCATAGTAATCTTATAAGCTAAAAGATACATAAATATAGCAGCTAGCAAGGTCAATAAAATAATAAAAAGCTTATAAGTTATAACTAAAGGCATACCTAAATTATGAAGAAGGCTAGGGATGAATAATAAAATATCAGCATAGAATAGAGGACTAGCATAACCAAAGCCAGCATTTTCTAAAGGATAGATGGCAGGAAGAATATCTCCATGAGCTAAAGCATAACTATAATTTTCAATACGTGATAAATGGAATAAAGTATCATGTTCTAAAGGTAAAGAAGAGCTAATGATATATGGAAAAGAGAAAATAATAGTTATTAATATAATCGCTAATAAAGATAATCTATGTTCATTAAATAGTCTTTTCATTATCCAAAACTCCAAGATCTAAATATTTCTAATAAATGTATATAATCTAAAGATGTATTAAAGCCAGTTAATATAGGCATATAAATAATGAATATTATTAGATATATGATGGTGAAAATGTAAAGATATTTTCTATCATTGCCTTCATGCAGCTTTAATCTATCTACTAATAATGCGATAGCAGAGACGATAAAGATACTTGTTGGATAAAAATGATAAGAGAATACACAACGATCAATAATTACCCATGGTAATAGATTACTTAGGATACCAATAGTGATAAAGAAAGCTTCTTTATCTTTTTTTATAAAGGCATAATAGATATTAAAGCATATCGCAATTAAACCAGTCCAACATAATAAAGGATGTGAGAAACAAGCTATCGTATTAGCATAATCATTGCCATTTTTGAAATAATACCACATAGGTCTAACATCTAAGAGCCACTGATACCAAGTGCTTTCAAAAGGATGAGTAGCTTTAAGAGTAGCATGATATTCATACATATATTTATTATGTCGCCATATATTCATAATCGAATATGGTTCACGATAAATATGATCAACTACAAATGATAATAAATAAATAATGATAGGAATAAAGATGAAGAAGATAAAACAAACTAATATAGTCAAAAAAGTATTCTTATAGAATATATCTGTCATTCCTTCAGGATATTCTTGAGGATTCTTTTTAAAATATTTATATTCTTTATATCTTTCATATAAATTTATAAATAATAATATCGCTAAGCCTACTGCCCCATAACACGCCGTCCACTTAGTAGCTATACCTATACCCATAAATAAACCAGATAGGAAAAGATATTTGAATTGTACTTTTAATGGTGTATCAAAAAATGAAGTGTAATAATATCTAAGCATAAAATAAAACATAAGAATAATAAAGAAAATACTAAATGGTTCTAAGGTGGCTATTCTTGAAGTTGTAATATGCATAAAATCAAAGGTAAAGATAATAGTAGCTAAAGTAGATATAGAAGTTGTAGTTAATAATGCATGTATTAATAAATAAAAGATAGGTATCATCAAAATGCCAAAGATAGCTCCAGGAAGACGCCAAATAAAAGGTGATAAACCAAATAGCTTAATAAATAAAGCAATGATATTAGTACCTAATAGTGGATGGACACTATAATACATATATTGTCCATTAGCTACTTCATAAGCATTTCTAACATGATATATTTCATCAAAATATGATTCATTTTCATAATTTGGATTGATAGCTAATTTATCTTGTTCATCAATAATTAAAGAAGCAGGATATTTACTATTATCATATTCATCTTCTTTGATACTGAGGTCTAAATATTTATTGTTATCGCTATTATAAAAACCTATTTCAGTAATAGTATTATTCTTATTTGTAGATTCTAACTGGATATATTTATAATCATTATCTCTTTCAATATTTATATATTGATAAATTGAACCATCCGTTAATCTTGTGATTTCCTTCCAGTTTTCTGAGTCATTAGAGCCTCTAATGATAACTTCATTAACGCCTATTTGAAAGCTATCAGGATTACTATTATTATCTCCTTCACCATATATCAGCATTATATTAGTAAATTTAGTATCATTTGTTAGCTCTAAGGTGATGAATTGGTTAGGGGAAGAAGGTTGCCATGTTGTATTAGGGAAAGAAAGAGAGCCTAATTTCCATAATGAGATAATTGCATATATTAAAGTAATAATAATGATATTGATAATATCTTTTTTTGATAATTTAGGTATGATTTTTGATTTTTTAAGAGGATGATTATTTAGTTCCTTTTTTGCGATAGTATTATTATCTTTTTTATATATAAAAAAAGTACAAAATATAAGAATAATCATTAAAAATATTGGGATATATTCAGTATTTTTAAATAAAGAAAAACTAATATTTTGCATGAAAATATTATATCTTTTAGAGCTTTATTTAGAAAGATATGTGTTTAGCACTCAAGAGTTGACAGTGCCAAAAACAAGGTGTAAGATAGTACGTGGACAAATTAGGAGGTGGATTATGTTAAAACCATTACATGATTATGTAGTATTAGAAAAGCTCAAAGAAGAAGAGAAAACGAAGAGCGGTATTATTATTACAGAAAGCCCTAAAGAACAACCTAGCCGTGGTCTAGTTGTAGCAGTAGGACCTGGTAAAGTAGAAGATGGTAAAAATGTCAAAATAGATCTAAAAAAAGGGCAAGAAGTTATTTATAAAAAGTATTCTGGTACAGAAATAACAGATAATAAAAAGGATTATTTATTAATTAAAGCTGAAGATATTTTAGCAATTGTAGAATAGGAGATTATTATGGCAAAAGAAATTAAATACGCAAAAGATGCACGCCAAAAGATGTTAGATGGCGTTAATACATTAAATGATGCAGTTAAAGTTACTTTAGGTCCTAAAGGTAGAAATGTAGTATTAGAAAAATCATATGGTAGCCCAACTATCACTAATGATGGTGTAACTATCGCTAAAGAGATTGAATTAGAAGATAGATTTGAAAATATGGGAGCTAAATTAGTATATGAAGCTGCTAATAATACAAATGAATTAGCTGGTGATGGTACTACAACTGCAACTATTCTAACGCAGGCTATGATTGAAAGCGGCTTAAAGGCAGTTGATAAAGGTGCTAATCCAGTATTGATGAGAGAAGGAATCGATATCGCTAGTAAAGCTATCGCAGATGAATTATTAAAGTTATCTCATCAAGTAAAAACTAATGATGATGTTAAAAATATCGCTACTATTTCTTCTAGCAGTGAAGAGGTTGGCGCAATAATTGCGGAAGCTATGGCTAAAGTAGGTAATGATGGCGTTATTAATGTTGATGAATCTAGAAGCTTTGAAACAACATTAGAGATGGCAGAAGGTATGGAATATGATAAAGGTTATATTTCACCTTATATGGTAAGCGATAGAGATAAAATGGAAGTTTCTTTAGAAAGTCCATATATCATGGTTACTGATCAAAAGATTACAACTATTCAAGATATCTTACCAGTCTTAGAAGAAGTAGTAAAAGCTAATAAGCCTTTATTAATTATTGCGGATGATTATGATAATGAAGTTACTTCCACATTAATCATTAATAAATTAAGAGGAACATTCAATGTAGTAGCTACAAAAGCACCTGGCTTTGGCGATAATTCAAAGAATCAATTAGGTGATATCGCTTGTATGACAGGAGCCACTTTCTTCGCTAAAGATTTAAATGCTAATTTAGCTGATATGACAGTTAATGATTTAGGTAGCGCTAAAAAGGTTGTTGTTGGTAAAGATAAGACAACTATTATTGATGGTGCTGGAAGTAAGAAGGCAGTTAGCGAAAGAGTTAATGAAGTTAAAGCTATGATTGAGAATTCAACAAGCGATTATGATAAGAAAAAACTTCAAGAACGTTTAGGTAAAATGACTAATGGTGTAGCTGTAATTAAAGTTGGTGCGACTACTGAAACAGAATTAAAAGATAAAAAGTTAAGAATTGAAGATGCGCTTAATGCTACAAAAGCAGCTGTTAGTGAAGGTGTAGTAACTGGTGGCGGTTTAGCATTAATCCAAGCATATTTAAAAGTTAAAGATAGCTTAAAAAATGAAGTGGTAGATGTACAACGTGGTATTAATGTTGTCTTAGATGCATTAAAGAAACCTATTATGCAAATAGCTGATAATGCCGGATATGATGGCAATGAAATATTAGAAAAACAATTAAGTGCTAAACAAAATGTTGGCTTTAATGCTAAGAGTGGTGAATGGGTTGATATGTATAAAGCAGGTATTATTGATCCAACTAAGGTAACTCGTACTGCTTTACTGAATGCTGCTAGTATCTCTGGTTTATTTATCACAACAGAAGCTGCTGTTGCAGATATTCCTCAACCAGAGCCAGCGATGCCACAAATGCCTCAATATTAATCAATGATAAGGATTACTGAAAGGTAATCCTTTATTTTGAAGTATAATAATCTATATGAATGTTTATGATTTTGATGAAACTATCTATGATGGAGATTCGACGGTAGATTTAATATTTTATTTATTTAAGACTTATCCTAAGACATTAATTAATAGTCCTTTGATGTTATTTAGTGGAGCTTTATTTTTAACTAAATTAATGCCTAAACAAGCTTTTAAAGAAAATGTCTTTAAAATATTTAATTATGTTGAAGATATGGATAAAGTTATTGATGAATTTACTTCTAAGAATCTATATAAGATAAAAGATTGGTATAAGTCCCAACAAAAAGATGATGATTTAATTATTTCAGCTTCGCCAGAATTTCTTATTTCAGCTTTTTGCGAAAAAATAGGAATAAAATATTGTATGGCTAGTCCCGTAGATATTAAGACTGGTAAATATAAAGGTTTGAATTGCCACGGGGAAGAGAAGGTTAAAAGATATAAAGAAATATATGGAGAAAAAGAAATAGATGATTTCTATTCAGATTCATATTCTGATACGCCGCTAGCTAAATTATCCAAAAAAGCATATTTAGTTAAAGGTAATAAATTATTAGATTGGGAAAAATAATAGTCATGCATTGCATGACTATTTCATTATTATTGAGCTTGTGCTTGAACAGCTGTAATAGCTACTACGCCAATGATATCTTCAGTACTACAACCTCTAGATAAATCATTAACTGGTTTAGCTATACCTTGTAACATTGGTCCATAAGCTTCAGCTTTAGCTAATCTTTGAACTAA
>CACZTC010000120.1 GCA_902784015.1 uncultured Erysipelotrichaceae bacterium
TAAAAATACTGGTACTAATATTATTCTAAGCATTGTGAGTTTATTCGCAGTTGTCATATATTTACCTCAATATAATTCTATAATAAAAATATCTTATTTTTTAAATTCTTCTATATATGCTTTGGAATTAATAATATCATTCAATAAATCTTTATAAATCAAAAAATATCTTTCCCCAAATGGATTAATAATAATACTTTGATAAGGTGTATTCATAGCCATTTTTTGAATCTCATCAAAAGATAATAACATCGCTTCGCTTATTTCTTTCTCATCATCTTTTACAGTTTCTAAAGCCTTATTTAATTCTCCCCAATCTGTATATATAGGAAAAGCTTCTTCTTTTTTATCATTAGCCATCATATTAAAAGCATAATTACCTCGATAACCAAATATATAATTAATAATTCTATTAAAAATATCTTTTTTCTTATCTATAGGTACTGCTTTTACTAAATATTTGCCATGTACTATTTCATTAATCAAAGCATCAAAGAAGCCTTCTTTTTTCCTTTGTTCATTAATACCATTAATAAGAGCTAATACTTCAGGATTAACTACATTTCTTTCAATATCATTTTTTCCATAATCAATCATGCTCGTACAAATAGTATATGTAGGAATAGTTATTTCTTTTTCTGTCTCTGTTACAATTGTACATCTTTCATCCTTAGCACTATTTTTGGATATTCCTTCTATTTGAATATCATTTATATATGCTGAATAAGATTTATCTAAAGGAAAATAGAAATAAACTAAATCATTAAGATCTATTTGCCCATGTATATTACCTCTAAAATACATATTGCCTTCTTCATACCAACAATAATCTATGACCATAGTAAATAAATGATTATTTTTATGAAGCTTACTATTCGTAAATGATTTATCATGTATTTTATTATTTTTTCTATTTTTAATACTATTAAAACACAATATTCCTAAGCCAATAAAAATCGTAATTAAGCCTATTCCTTCTGCAATTAATAATGTAGATATATCTTTATTAGCTTTTAAATATTTATCAAGAATAAAAATACATAACATTATATAAAAGAACATTAAGAATAAGAATAATATTACTTGTCTAATAACATATTTATTTGGTTTATATAATGATTTTTCTTTTTCTTGACTAGCTACTACCTTATCAGCAAAAAGCGCAAAACCTAATCCCATCACTAATAGTAATAAGCCATAAAAGAATATTCCGATAAAATTTTCCTGTCCTTTACTATTAATTAATATAAAAATACCTAGCGCCACAAATAATATTCCTAATATTCTATAAACCAATACTTGAATTGTCCTCAATATCTTATTCATACTATATATAATATATGTCATTTTATAGAATCATCTTTATTTTTCCATATAAAAAATCTCCCGAATTACTTCGAGAGATTCATTCTTTTTAAGATACGTTTTTGGTTGCGACTACATCAACGCCTGTTCCTAAAACATTTTTAATGACTACATCTCCAATTTTAACTGGTGCTTTTACTCTTGTAGCATCAATTAATTTCATGCACTCATAGATTTTATCCTTAGGGATATTACCTGCTGTTTTAACTGAACAACGTGGTTTATCACCACCATCAACAGTCACAGTTGAAGTAATTGTCCTTTCAGGATGGAATACTTCATTACGTGCATATTGATCTCCAATAGCACAAGTATTTCCTGAAACTTCTAATACTTCTTCACCTTCGAATTCTACGGTTACTGTACAGCCCATTGGGCAACCGATGCATGTTAAATCTTTTCTTTCCATAACTACTCAGCCTCTATCTTAATAGTAATAGTTTTAAGGTCTTTCGCTTCAAGAAGTTTAGCCTTTTGTAGGATAACTTGTTCCATTTCACCCGGAGCAAGAATACGTTTCTTTAGATGTTGAACTCTTTCATCATCGAAATATACACTTACAAAAGCATCTTTGAATACATAACCAACTCTGAAACGAACTGTTAATAAGTCTTCCATATTATCTACATCAATTGTAGAAGGAACAGTATAACGTGCTCCATCAGTAGCTTTGACTTCAACAATATGGCTACCTTTTTCTTCCTTACCACCATTCTTCACATATTTAGCTGCATTAGCACCTGCTAAAGCTGCTTCTTCAGAAACATAATCCACTAAGTCATGCACATGTAGAACATTACCACAAGCGAAGACACCAGGAATATTTGTTTCTAAACTATCATCAACTCTAGGGCCGCTAGTGATAGGATTCATTTCAACCCCAGCTTTATTAGATAATTCATTTTCAGGAATCAAACCACAAGATAATAATAATGTGTCACATGTATATCTTTCTTCTGTCCCTGGAATTGGAAGATTATTAGAATCAACTTGAGCAATAGTTACAGCTGTAATATGTTCTTTACCTTCAATATCTACAACAGTATGACTTAGTTTTAAAGGAATACCATAGTCATCTAGACATTGAACGATATTTCTTTTTAAGCCACCTGAATATGGTAATAATTCAGCTACCACTTTTACTTTTGCACCTTCAAGTGTCATTCTTCTAGCCATGATTAGACCAATATCACCTGAACCAAGTATTACTACTTCACGTCCTGGCATATAGCCTTCCATATTAACTAGTCTTTGTGCTGTACCAGCAGAGAAGATACCTGCTGGTCTATAACCTGGAATATTGAGAGCACCACGAGGTCTTTCACGGCATCCCATTGCTAAGATTACAGCACCAGCTTTAATTTGATACATACCTTCTTCTTTACTCATAGCTGTGACAACTCTATCATTAGAGATATCCATAACCATAGTATTGAGACGATATTCTATCTTTTCTTCTAATACTTGATCAATATAACGAGATGCATATTCAGGTCCAGTTAATTCTTCCTTGAATGTATGTAAACCGAATCCATTATGAATGCATTGATTTAAAATACCACCTAATTCTTTATCTCTTTCTAAAATTAGGATTTTATCAATACCTGCTTTTCTAGCAGAGACTGCAGCTGCCAAACCAGCTGGTCCACCACCAACAATTACAATATCATATGATGTCATGCTGTTTCGCCTCCGTTAGTTCCTTTTGTACGTTCTAATACAATATTTGAACGTCCACCACTCTTAGTGATTTCTTCTAATGGTAAATTCAATTCTCGATGTAATATTTCCATTACTCTTGGAGAACAGAAGCCACCTTGACATCTACCCATACCTGCACGAGTACGACGTTTTACACCATCTAAGCTACGAGCACCTAGTGGTCTATGAATTGCATCAAGAATTTCACCTTCAGAAATTGATTCACAACGACAAATAATTTGTCCATATGCTGGTTCTTTCTTAATTAATTCATTACGTTCTTCAACGCTCATTTCAGTTGGGTTTAATATACCTTTACGCTTAGAAATCCAATTCTTCTTCTCTTCAAGATTCATCTTTTCTTTGAGCATTTCCCCTACCATTTCACCAATAGCTGGGCAAGATGTTAAACCAGGAGATTCAATACCTGCACAGTCAATGAAATGTGGAGCATCTTCGACTTCTTTAATGATGAATTCATGACTAGCTTCGTGAGCTCTTAAGCCCGCAAAAGAAGTAATAACTTTACGCATTGGTAAGTTGTCAACATGATCATTAGCTTTAGTGATTAAATCTTCAATTCCGGCAGCTGTAGTATTATTGCCTTCTTTGTTTTCAATATCAACAGCTGTTGGACCAACAATAATATTGCCGTGAATTGTTGGAGATACTAATACACCTTTACCTAGATTTGTAGGTTGTGGGAAGATTGTATGAGAAACGAGCCCACCAACTTCCTTATCTAACAAGCAATAATCTCCGCGTCTTGGTGTAATTGATATTTTATTTTCACTAACCATATTGTGAATAACATCAGAATATACACCAGCTGCATTAACTACATATCTTGTTTTATATTCGCCATTATTTGTGCGAAGATGCCATATTCCTTCATCATCAGAATATATATCTTCTACTTTTGTATTGAAATGGAAATCAACACCATTTTCTGCAGCATTTTCAGCCATAGCGATATTTAACATAAAAGGACAAATGATGCCACTAGTTGGAGCATATAATGCACCTTCTACATTTTTAGATAAATTAGGTTCTAGCTTAAGAGCTTCTTCTCTATCTAGAATCTTTAATTCTTTTACGCCATTAGCGATACCGCGATCATAAAGTGTTTTTAGTCCATCAATAGCTTCTTTATGAATACATACAACCATTGCGCCATTTCTTTTGAAAGGAATGTCTAAATCTTCAGCAAGTTTACCCATTAATTCATTACCACGAACATTCATCTTCGCCATTAATGAACCATTAGTTGCATCAAAACCAGCATGGACAATAGCTGAATTCGCTTTTGATGTACCTTCGCAAACATCCTCACATTTTTCAAGAACGCAAATATTTGCATTATAGCGCGAAAGCTCTCTTGCAACTGCACTACCAGTAACTCCCGCACCGATTATTATTATGTCATACATAATACTGTTACCTCTTATTTGTTAATTTAATTAATAGAAAAGAGGAATTGACAGCATTTGCACATATGCCACTGTCAATTCCTCTAGCTTATGCGCTCGTTAAACAAGTCGCTTATCAATTAGTATTGTTTATTAAGCAAATACTGCCATCCAAACTAATGAAGCTACAACAGCACCACAAATTGGAGCTACTGCAGGAATCCAACCATAACCCCAGTCTGCGTCTTTGTTGCCCTTATTTGGACCAAATAATTGATATGCTAAACGAGGAGCAGAGTCTCTTGCCATATTCATAGCATAACCTGTTAAGCCACCGAATGAAGCACCACAAGCAACGATTACACCATATACTAATACCCAGTTAACATGGCTTTCACCAGCACCGCCTGGAATAGAAGCTAGTGTGAATACTAAGATGAATGTAGCTACGAATTCAGATAAGAAATTCAATACTGTGTTACGAATAGATGGGCCTGTGCAGAAGCAACCACGGATTGTAGCATCATCTTCTGTTTCTTTAATATGATCTGCATATAGAACCATAAGAATTAAAGCACCACAGAAGCCACCTAAGCATTGTGCAACGATGTAGCCTGGTACTTGTGCCCAGTCAAAACCACCACGAATAGCAGCACCGATAGTAACTGCTGGATTGAAATGAGAACCAGACAATGCACCAAATGTGAAAGCTGGTACCATAACTGCCATACCCCAACCGATAAGGATGTGTACAGCGCCTGCGCCTTTCATGCCTGATTTGTTTAAGCTGACATTACAGCAAACACCATCACCAAGCAATACTAGAATCAATGTTCCTAAAAATTCCCCTATTAATGGTTTCATAAATAATCTCCCTTTCTTTTTCTAAAACCCTTATTATTCTTTAGCCCAACCTAAAGTTGAGTTAACAGCTTGTTTCCAACCTTTGAGCTCTTTTTCTCTTGTTTCAGCATCCATTGATGGAGTGAATTCTTTATCGATAGCCCAGTTCTTAATTACATCTTCTTTACCAGACCAGAAGCCAACTGCTAGACCAGCTAAGTAGCTAGCACCCATAGCTGTTGTTTCAACGCATACTGGACGATGTACTGGAGCATCGATTACATCAGATTGGAATTGCATCAAGAAGTTATTCTTACATGCACCACCGTCTACTTTTAGAGCGTTTAATTTAACGCCAGAACCTTCTTCCATAGCAGCTAATACGTCATTAGTTTGGAAAGCTAATGATTCTAATGTTGCACGGATGATGTGGTTCTTATTAACACCACGTGTTAAGCCTGTGATTGCACCACGAGCATATGGATCCCAATATGGAGCACCTAAACCTGTGAATGCTGGAACTACATAGCAGCCATTTGTATCTTCTACTTTTGTAGCAAACATTTCAGAATCTGGAGCAGAATCAACGATCTTTAATTCATCACGTAACCATTGAATAGCAGCACCAGCAATAAATACTGAACCTTCTAATGCATATTCAACTTTACCGTCAAGACCCCAAGCAATAGTAGTTAATAGACCATTGTTTGGATAAATTGGTTTATCACCAATGTTCATTAACATGAAGCATCCTGTACCATAAGTATTCTTAGCCATACCTGGTTCGAAACATGTTTGACCAAATAATGCAGCTTGTTGGTCACCAGCATTACCAGCGATCTTGATTGGACCACCTAATAATTCAGGATCAGTTTCACCATAAACATAGCTTGATGGTTTAGCTTCTGGAAGCATACTCATTGGAACTTCTAATTGTTCACAAAGTTCTGGATCCCATTCGCATTTGTTGATATCAAATAACATAGTTCTGGAAGCATTTGAATAGTCAGTTGCAAATACTCTACCACCAGTTAATTTGTAGATTAACCAAGTATCAACAGTACCGAAGCATAATTCACCTTTTTCAGCTCTTTCTCTTACGCCTTCAACATTGTTTAAGATCCAGCGTAATTTAGTACCAGAGAAATAAGGGTCAAATACTAAACCAGTTTTGTGATATGCTGCA
>CACZTC010000121.1 GCA_902784015.1 uncultured Erysipelotrichaceae bacterium
ATATGCAAAACATATAAAGTTGATAAAGGAAATATTGATATACCTACAACATATCGTGAATCAAATTTAGATGTAACTAGATTCGTTGGTAGATTATATGATTTATGTCTAGGCAGAGCAGCTGATGAGAGAGGTTCTGAAAATTGGGTGAGTAGTTTAGTTACTGGTAATAAGACAGCAGCTGATGTAGTTATAGGATTCTTTTATAGTAATGAATTTAAAAATAAAAAAGTTTCTAATACAGATTTTATAAAAATAGCTTATAGAACAATGATGAATAGAGAAAGTGATAGTGGCGGATTAAATAATTGGCTATTAGTTTTAAATAGTGGCTGTAGTTATGATTATATTCTTAAAGGTTTCGTAGAATCACCAGAATTCAAAAGTATATGTCAGAAATATGGTGTTAAACAAGGCACAATTAGTATTTCGCAAAAAAGTGATATAGAAATAAATAAAACTAAATTAATCGGAAATGCTTTCTACGTATGTAAGGGTAAGTCGCCTAGCACATCACAGCTTAATTCTTTAATCAAAAAAATAACTAATACATCAGAATTAACTTCGAATTTAATATGGGAAATGTTAAATGAGAATATATTTAGTAATAAAAAACTAAGCACTGCTGACAAAATTAAAAAGACTAATTTAGCCATCTTAGCTAAAAATCCTACAAAAGCCTTTATCGAAGAATGGACAAAGAAGATTGATAATGGTGCATCATATGGCGAGTTAGTAGAATTATTAACTACTGGTGTTGAATATCAAAAAAGATGTTTAGCAGCTGGAGTTGATGATGCTGCATATTATGCAAACGTTAAAATAGTAAAAGAAATAACAATCACAAGAGATGGTAAAAATATTGATGTCTTAGTAGATGAAAATAATATTATTATCCAGAATTCATTAAGAGCGAATGGATATTATTACCAAATAGATAATGAGACAGGCGAAATAATCCATAAACAAAAATTAATGACGGATAAGATATATATGGAAGGTATTGATATCAGTGTTCATAATGGGAAAGTAGTTACCAAAAATGGTAAAACAGAATATCAACCATTCGATTTGACAGATTTCCAAGATGGCTTCGTGATTATTAGAGCGGGTTATTCTGAAACAGAAGATAAATTATTTAAAGCCCATGTGAAAGAATGTATAAGACTTAATATTCCATTTGGAGTTTATTGGTATTCTTATGCGCGTACCGCAAAAGAATCAAAAGCGGAAGCCGAATATTTCGCTAAGACAATTGAACCTTATCGTGATCAAATCACTTTAGGGGTATGGTTAGACCAAGAAGAGGAAGCATATCGTAATAGATATGGCTATAAACTCACAAAAGATTATTTATTAAATCTATCTAAAGTATTCTGTGAAATATTAGAGAAGAAAGGATACCACGTTGGTATATATACTTCATATAGTTGGATATTTGAATATAGCTTAGATACATTAGGATACGATTTATGGATAGCACATTGGGGCAAGAATAATGGTGAACATACAATAGACTTATCTAATTTTAGAAAAACATTTATTCATCAATATACTTCAGTTGATAAAAAGACCCAAAAAGAATATCTTGATCGAAATGTTATGTATAGAGATCCAAATCTATTAAAGTATTAATTGTATATTGACAAGGACATTCAATAATCATAGAATATATAAGCTTGAGAAAAAAGGCTTTGTTGAGAAACAAAGCCTAATCTTAGTAAGAGAAGTGGCACACCTAGAAATGTGTGCATAAATTAAAAGAAAGGAGATAAATATGCCAACAATTAACCAATTGGTACGTAAGGGACGCACAGATAAGGTTTATAAGTCAAAGTCGCCAGCATTAAATAGAGGCTTTAACTCATTAAGAAATAAACCTACAAAAGTTAGTAGCCCACAAAAAAGAGGAGTATGTACACGTGTCGGCACAATGACACCTAAGAAGCCTAATTCAGCTTTGAGAAAGTATGCCAGAGTACGTTTAAGTAACGGAATGGAAGTTACTGCATATATTCCAGGAGTAGGACATAACTTACAAGAGCACTCTGTGGTAATGATTCGTGGTGGACGTGTTAAAGACTTACCAGGTGTACGTTATCATATTATCCGCGGTACTTTAGACTGTGCCGGAGTGACAGATAGAAATCAAAGTCGTTCTTTGTATGGAACAAAGAAACCTAAATAAGAAATAGAGAGGAGAGAGTAAAGATGCCAAGAAAAGGTTATATAGCTAAGCGCGATGTCTTACCAGATCCAATCTATAACTCAAAGTTAGTTACTAAATTAATTAACAAAATCATGATTGATGGTAAGCGTGGAACAGCGCAAACAATCTTATATGATGCATTTGCCCAAATCGAACAAAAAACAGGTAGAAACCCTATGGAAGTGTTCGAGCAAGCATTAGGTAATGTAATGCCTAATTTAGAATTAAAAGTTAGAAGAGTGGGTGGTGCTAACTACCAAGTTCCAGTTGAAGTTAGTGCAGAGAGAAAATTAACACTAGGGTTAAGATGGATTGTTAATTATGCTCGTTTAAGACATGAACCAACTATGGAAAAAAGATTAGCTGCCGAAATTATGGATGCAGCAGAAGGAAATGGTCAATCTGTAAAGAAGAAAGATGATACACATAAGATGGCGGAAGCTAACAAAGCATTCGCGCATTATCGTTGGTAATTTTAAGGGAAGGAGAGAAATATGCCAAGAGAGTTTCCATTAAACAAAATACGTAATATTGGAATCATGGCGCATATCGATGCTGGTAAAACAACAACGACAGAGCGCATCCTATATTACACTGGTAAGATTCATAAAATTGGTGAGACTCATGACGGTGCTTCCCAAATGGACTGGATGGCTCAAGAACAAGAACGTGGTATTACAATCACTAGTGCTGCGACAACTTGTCAGTGGCAAGACTGTCAAATTAATATCATCGATACACCAGGTCACGTCGACTTTACAGCCGAAGTTGAAAGATCACTTAGAGTATTAGATGGAGCAGTTACTGTTCTAGACTCTAAAGCTGGTGTTGAACCACAAACTGAAACCGTATGGCGCCAAGCAACAGAGTATAGAGTACCTCGTGTTGTTTTCTCAAATAAGATGGACGCAACTGGGGCAGACTTCAATATGTCAGTTGAATCAATTGGCTCAAGATTAGGTGCTAAAGCAGCAGCTATTCAAATGCCAATAGGCGCTGAAAATACATTTAGAGGTATTATTGACCTCATAACAATGAAACAATTCATGTACCAAAATGATGAAGGTACAGATATTCAAGAAGGTGAAATCGAAGATCAATATAAAGATCAAGCTAATGCAATGCGTCAAACGATGCTCGAATTAATCGCTGATTATGATGAAGATCTTATGATGAAAGTTCTTGAAGGTGAAGAGCCTACAGTTGAAGAAATTAAAAAAGCTATTAGAGCTGGTGTTCTAACAGCTGAATTCTTCCCCGTAATGTGTGGCTCAGCTTATAAGAATAAAGGTGTGCAATTATTACTAGATGCAGTAGTTGATTATCTACCAGCTCCTACAGATATTCCAAGTATTAAAGGTCATTTGGCAGATGGTAGTGAAGATGAAAGAAAACCTGGTGATGATGAACCATTTAGTGCCTTAGCTTTCAAGGTTGCAACAGATCCATTCGTGGGTAGATTAACATACTTCCGCGTATATAGTGGTAAAGCAACAGCTGGTAGCTATGTGCAAAATGCATCTAAAGATAAACGTGAAAGATTTGGTCGTTTAGTTAGAATGCATGCAAACCATAGAGCTGATATTGATGAAGTATATGCTGGAGATATCGCTGGAGCAGTTGGTTTAAAGAATACTTCTACAGGTGATACATTATGTGATGAAAATCATCCTATCGTTCTTGAATCAATGGTCTTCCCAGATCCAGTTATTCAAATGTCAGTTGAGCCTAAAACAAAACAAGACTCACAAAAGATGGATGAGGCTTTAGCTAAATTAGCTGAAGAAGATCCAACATTCAAAACATATACCGATGAAGAAACAGGACAAACTATCATTGCGGGTGTCGGTGAATTACAATTAGACATCATCATGGATAGAATGAAACGTGAATTCAAAGTTGAAGCAACTGCAGGTACACCACAAGTTGCATATCGTGAAACTATCAAATCAGAAGCTGAAGTACAAGGTAAGTTTGTAAGACAGTCTGGTGGACATGGTCAATATGGTGATGTTTGGATTAGATTCTCACCAAATCCAGGAAATGGTTTTGAATTTGAAGATCAAACAGTTGGTGGTAGTGTGCCCAAAGAATATGTAAGACCTACTGAACAAGGTTTAAAAGAAGCTTTAGGAAATGGTCTAGTAGCTGGCTATCCAATTGTTGATATCAAAGCAATACTATTCGATGGTAGTTATCATGATGTCGACTCAAGTGAACAAGCGTTTAAGATTGCAGCAAGTTTAGCTTTAAAAGAAGCTGCTAAGAAATGCGACCCAGCAATCTTAGAACCAATTATGGCAGTTGATGTTACAGCGCCAAGCGAATATCTTGGTGCAGTATTAGGTGATGTTACTAAACGTCGTGGTCAAATCAGAGAACAAGAAGAAACTGGTAATGCGATTAAAGTTAAAGCATTCGTACCACTAGCAGAAATGTTTGGTTATGTTACTGACTTAAGATCCTTCACTCAAGGTAGAGGAATCTACTCAATGCAGATGGATCATTATGAAGAAGTGCCTAAGAGTATTTCTAAAGAAATCATCGAGAAAAACAGCACTTCTAGCGATAAGTAAGTTATTGCAAAAAGGTTATAGGTCGGCTAAAATAAAGGCAGACTGAAATAAAGA
>CACZTC010000122.1 GCA_902784015.1 uncultured Erysipelotrichaceae bacterium
ACGGAAATAAAAGGGATTAGTAAAGTTAAAGCTTTAGAATTATTAGTCCCTTTTGAAATAGCTAGAAGAAGAAATGCGGAAGAAGTTATAGAGACAACTTATTTAGATGGACCAGAGAAAATAGTTAATTGGTTAAAAAGTGAAATAGGTTTAGAAACACAAGAGCATTTTGTGGTTATCTTTTTAGATAATGCATATCATATTATGAGTTATAAATGTTTATTCATTGGCACAAGTAATGTTAGCCTTGTTTTTCCTCGTGATATTTTAAAAGAAGCTATTATTCTAGGAAGTACACAATTGATCCTTGCTCATAATCATCCAAGTGGCAATTTAGAGCCAAGTAAAGCTGATTTAAATATAACGCAAAAAATAATTGAAGCTGCAAAATTAGTAGATATTAGAGTTATAGATCATATTATTGTAGCTAAAAATGATTATTTAAGTTTTTCCCGTGAGCAATTAATAAATAACGACTAGGGCTGTTGTATAATTAATATAATGTTTATTAAAAGAATGCTTAATAGAATACAGCACTTAACTATTATTTTTATTGTGTTTGCTTTAGTAATATTTAATAGTTCTTGTTATAGCTTAAGAAGTGGTTTTTTATATACAGTTTATCCAATTGAATTCATGATTGAATATATTGGTGGAACGTCTATTCAAAAGGCTTCAATTCAAAATAATGTTGTTATACAAAGTGCTAATGTTGTTGAAGATGTAGATAAATTATTAAATTCATCTTCTGTATTTTTCCATATTGGTGATTTGGAACCATATTATACTGTTAGCTTAAATCGTATAAAAGAATCACAAATAAAAGATATAGATTTATCTACGATGAATACAATATATCGCTTTAAAAGATATACAAAAATAAATAATGATGAGGGGATATCTTTTATTGAGGGACCCTATTATGAGGGTGAAGCTTTTAATAATATAGATGTTGATCAATTTGATTTATATTTATGGATGGATCCTATTGTGATGATATCTATGGCTAGAATTATTTATAATGAGCTAGTTCAATATAATCCAGCTGAAGAAATAAATATGAAAGCTAATTTAGCGCAATTAGAAAAAGAATTAATCAATCTAGATGCTCATTATCAATCATTAGCTGCTTCAATGAATAATAATGATGAAGAGATCAAATTTGTATCTGTAACGCCAAGCTTTGGTTCTTGGCAAAAAGCTTATGGAATTGGTGTTTATCCAATTGTTTTATCTAAATTTGAGGTCTTACCTAATGATGCACAAAAAGAAGCAATTAAAGCTCGTATATTAGAAGATGAAGTTGAATATATTGTTTATGAACCTAATATGGATAATGATATGATTCAATTATTTTATGAATTTGAAGAAGAATTGAATTTAAAACGAGTAGAATTAAATAATATATCTAGTTTGACTGAGAATGAATATTCTTTAGGTAAAGATTATTTATCTTTAATGTATGAGAATCTTCAAGTCTTAGAAACTATGAAAACAAAACGAGGAGAATAATATGAAAAGATTATTATTAGTTGATGGTAATTCGATGATATTTAGAGCTTATTATGCTACTGCATATGGCCAAAAAATGACTAGTAGTAGTGGTTTACCAACTAATGCAGTATATGGCTTTATCAATATGCTTCAAAAGGCTATTGATGAAGTAAATCCTGAAGCAGTTATGGTAGCTTTCGATGCTGGTAAGCATACTTTTAGACATGAATTATATCCTGATTATAAAGGTGGCAGACAAGAAACACCTGAAGATTTAATCCCTCAATTTAAGTTAGTCAGAGATATGTTAGATGCGATGAATATTAAATGGATGGAAAGAAAAGATATTGAAGCTGATGATTTAATTGGAACTACCGCCACCATCAATAATAAATATGAAACACATATATTAACTAGTGATAGAGATATGTTACAGCTCATTGATGATCATACTCATGTTTTATTAATGAGAAAAGGTATATCCGAAATGGCTGATATGACACAAGATGCTTTAGAGGAAGAATTAGGTATAAATAGTAATCAAATCATTGATATGAAGGGTTTAATGGGCGATAAAAGCGATAATATACCAGGTATTGCAGGAGTTGGTGAGAAAACAGCTATTAAATTACTTCAGGAATATGGAAGCCTTGAGAATATTTTAGAACATACAGATGAATTAAAAGGTGCTTTACAAAAGAAAATCATTGACGGTAAAGAATTAGCTATATTATCAAAACAATTAGCGACGATAAAAAGAGATGTTGATTTAGATTTTACAATTGAAGAATTAGATTATAAGCCAGATTATAAAAATCTTATTACTTTCTTACAATCTTTAGATATGAAATCTTTATCTAAAAAATATATGGCTTATATAGAAGATGACATAGAAGAAACAAAAGTTATTAATCATTATTCATATACAAAAGAAATATCTCTTGATAAGTTTAAAGAAGGAGCTGCTATATTTGTGAATGATGATAGAAATCATTATCTAGATGCTAATATTAATGGCATAGCTATTGCTAATGATACTGAAGCTTATTATATAAAAATAGAAGATATCAAAAATAATATAGAATTATTAAATTATTTAAAAGATGAAAAGATTATTAAAATTGGCTTTGATATAAAAAGAAATTATCACTGTTTTGAGAATGAAGGTATTGAAGTGGCATTTAGTGATGATGCAATGATTTTAGCGACACTAATAGATTCCACTTTAACAAGTAATGAAAAAATAAATAATAAATATGATTTGTATTTATCTGCTAATTATGAAGATGTTTATGGTAAAACTAATAAACCTATTCTATTAATTGAAGAAGATAAAGAATGTGCATATGGAATAGAGAATGCAAAAAATATATATAGTATTTATCGCGATAGTATAGATAAAATTGAAGAATATGAAATGACTAAATTATATAGAGATGTAGAATTACCTTTATCTAAGATATTATTTGCGATGGAAAATGAAGGTATTAGATGTGATGAAAATGTTTTAGATTCTATCGCTAATGATACATATCAAAAGATGGAAAGTGAACAAGAGGAAATATATAAACAAGCAGGCCATGAATTCAATATTAATTCTCCTAAGCAGCTTGGCGAAGTTCTCTTTGATGAATTAAATTTACCAACAGATAAAAAAAGAAGTACTAGCGCGGATAGATTAGAGAAATTAGAAGGTTATCATCCAATTATTGAACATATACTTATATATCGTAAATTAACAAAACTATATAGTACATATGCTGAAGGCTTAAAGAAATATATATGTAAAGATGGTAAGATCCATACAATATATAATCAGTGCGCTACTCAAACTGGTAGATTATCATCTAGTGATCCTAATTTACAGAATATATCAGTTCGTGATGAACAAGGTAGAGAAATAAGAAAAGCTTTCTTGCCAGAAGAAGGCTCTGTATTAATCAGTAGTGATTATCATCAAGTAGAATTACGTATTATCGCAGATATGGCTAATGAGAAATCATTAATAAAAGCTTTTAAAGATGGTATTGATATTCATACAAAAACTGCCATGGATGTATTTGGTAAAAAAGAAGATGAAGTTACAAGTGCGGATAGAAGAAAGGCTAAAGCAGTAAATTTTGGAATTGTTTATGGTATAAGTGATTTTGGTTTAGCTGAACAAATTGGTACTACTAGATGGGAAGCAAAAGAATTTATTGATGCTTATTATAAAGCTTATCCTGGCATAAAGACTTATATGGATTCAGTTATAGATTTCTGTGAGAAAAATGGCTATGTATTAACATTATTAAATCGTCGCAGAGCCATCCCAGAAATCCATGATAAGAATTATGCGATTAGAGAATTTGGTAAAAGAGCAGCTATGAATGCACCAATTCAAGGTACTGCTGCTGATTTAATCAAATTAGCTATGATTGATATCGATAAAGAGATGAAAAAAGCTAAAGTGAAAAGTAAAATGATATTACAGGTTCATGATGAATTAATCTTCAATGTTTTAGAAGATGAAATCGAAATCATGAAAAAGATTATAAATAAAGGAATGGAGTCAGCAATGTCATTAAAAGTACCATTAACATCTGAATGCGCAATTGGCTCTTCTTGGTATGAGGCTAAATAATGCCAGAATTACCAGAAGTAGAAACAGTCGTACGCACCCTAGAAAAAAAGCTCAAGAATAAAAGAATTGAAAAAGTTGAAATACTTTATGAGCCAATTATTAGTGGTGATGTCAAATCTTTCAAAAGGAAACTAAAAGGGGAACATTTTAGGTCATTTAAGCGTCGTGGTAAGTTTTTATTATTCTATATGGATAATGTTTTATTAGTCTCGCATTTACGCATGGAAGGTAAATATTATATTCAAGATAAAAAAGAGCCTCGAGATAAGCATATGCATGTTATTTTCCATTTAGATAATAATAAAGAATTAAGATATCGTGATACAAGAAAATTTGGACGTATGGAAATATGTGCTTTAGATACAGATATAGACACTTTTCATGATTTGGGTTATGAACCTTGGGATGATAGATTAGATATTTCATATGTTTATAATCATTGTAAGAAAAGAAATATTCCAATTAAATCTGTTCTTTTAGATCAACATTTTATCGCAGGTATAGGAAATATATATGCTGATGAAATCTTATTCGCATGTAAGATTAGACCAGAGCGCATAGCTAATAAGATTACTAAAAAAGATGCACAAAATATTATTGATGAAACTAGAAGGATATTAGCTGAGGCAATTGAGGCAGGCGGTACAACTATTAGAAGCTATACATCAAGCCTTGGTGTTTCAGGTAGATTTCAATTATCATGTATGGTTCATACAAAAGATATATGTCAAAAATGTAATAGTAAAATTATTGTGAAATGGATAGGTGGTAGATCAAGTTATTACTGCCCTAAGTGTCAAAAATGATAAAGATTGGATTAACAGGAACTATAGCTAGTGGAAAGAGTAAAGTAAGTGAGCTATTTAGAAAAGAAGGAATAGCTGTTTTTGATAGTGATAAATATGCCAAAACAATATATGAAAAAGATTCACCATATTTATCTAATATTATTGATTTATTAGGAAAAGACATTATTGTTGATAGTAGAATTAATTATCAAAAGATAAGTCAAATAATATTTAATGATGAAGCTAAAAGACTTAGTTTAAATAATATTATTCATCCTTATGTAAAAGAAGGTATAAAAGAATTCTTTAAAATACATAAAAAAGATGAAATAGTATGTGCAGAAGTACCATTATTATTTGAAGCAAAATATGAAAAGCTATTTGATGATATTATAGTTATTACTTGTAAAAAGAATATTGCGATAAAGAGAATGATGAAAGATAGAGGTTATAGTAAAGAAGAAGCTATTAAAAGATATGATAGCCAAATAAATAATAATATACAGATGTTAAAAGCGGATTATGTAATATATAATGATACCACTGTTAATTATTTAAAAAGTGAAGTTTTAAGTTTATTAGAGGATATAAAAAGTGAAAATTAAAGCTAAAGATGTATATCGTGTAGAATGCCAACATAGTATTGATAGTAATTCATTACAGGTATTAATAAATCTATATCAACCATTAATACAAGCTAATGGCATTTTATTATATTTAACGCTTCTATCAGAAAGTAAAAAATATACTTTAGAATCATTTTCTAAAATATTATCGATAACTAATATGGATTTAAATGAATTTGATAGAGCCTGCGCTAAATTAGAGGAATATATGTTAATGAGAACATATTATAAACAAGGTGATAATCGTGATACTTATCTATTTGTTTTACATCGTCCTCTTAATGCGAAAGATTTTATTACTACAAATATTTATATGTCACGCTTAAGAAGCGCGATAGGACAAAAAATGTGTGATATTATAACGACTGATTTATTATCTGGTAATATTAGTACCTCAGAATATGAAGATATCACCAGAAAGATTAGACATCGTAAAGAAGAAGAATTTGATAATTCTATCTCTTATACAACAATTCAACCAAAATATGTCTTTAATGAAGAAGATGAAACAATCGAATTTGATTATGAGAAATTTATATCTACAACATCTTCTTTAGTATTTCCTGTTGAATTAAGAACGAAAGATAATATGAATTTAATAGGTAAATTAGCTACTGTACATGGTTTATCAGTAGATCGTATGCGCATATTAGTTAGTAAATGCACTAATTTAGAAACACTTGAATTTGATAATGAAAAATTAAAAGTTTTAGCTAAAAAATGTGAACCAGATATTACTAAGAGTAATGATATTTATAATTTACCGCCAGTCTCTTTCCTTCAAAGTAAACAAAAAGGAGCAGAAGTATCTTTAGCAGATAAGAAGATATTAGAAAAATTAAGTATCGATATGCATTTTAATAATCCCGTTATTAATATTTTAATTGAGCATATATTAAATATTAGTGATAATAGATTGAATCCACAATTTGTATATAAAGTAGCAGGTGAGTGGGCTAGAGATGGTGTTAGTAATAAAGAAGAAGCAATAGTGGAAACACAAAAGGAAATAGCGCAAAGGAAATATACTAAACCAAGAAAGAAAATGGATTTACCTGATTATATAGCTAATCAAAAAGAAGGAAAATATGAAGAGAGCACTAAGCTAACAAAAGAAGAAGCAGAAAAATTGAAGGCGAAGGTTAAAAATAAATGAAAAATATGAATTCTCTTAAATTTGAAATAGAGGCAGAATCATTCGATGATAAAACAAATGACTTAGTTAATGAACTAAAAACTAATAATATTCTTTTAAGATGTCTTAAAGCTAATCATATAGATGAAAGTGTAATAGAAAATAATGCTTGGATGTTAAAAGAATGGTTAGATGAAGTCAAAGTATGTGAGGCTTGTCTTTCTTTAGAATCTTGTAAACAAAAAAATAAAGGTTATTATCCTAATCTTAAAAATGATGAATTATTAAATGTTGTTTATCAACCTTGTAAAAAAGCAAGAGAATATAATGAGAAAACTAAACATCTTGATAATTATTTATTAAATGATTTACCTAAACATATGGAAAGTATTTCTTTTTCTGATATTGAATTGGTTGGTGAAGATAGGGCTTATGGCGAAGCTTATAATAAATGTGTTGATGCTTCAAATGATAATAAAGGCTTATATATTTATGGCACCATGGGTTCAGGTAAAACTTATTTAGCAATATGTGCTGCAAATGAACATGCAAGAAATGGCGAAAAAGTTGCATTTATTCATTATCCTTCATTCTGTTTAAAAATGGCTAATAATGCTTTTAGTGATGAAAGCGAAGATATTATTAATAGTGCTATGAGGGCTAACTTTTTAGTTATTGATGATATAGGAGCGGAATCAGTAACAGAATATAATCGTGATCAAATATTATTACCGTTATTAAATCATCGCTATGAGAATAATAAATGTACATGGTTTACATCTAATGTGGATTTAGATAATTTATTAAAACATTTTACGACTTCAAGTAAAGGACTAGAAGATGAAATGAAAGCTTTAAGGATATTGGAAAGAATAACCCATATGGCTGAAAGTATCTTACTAGCCACAAAAGATCGTCGTATATAAATTATTGAATAAATAGTATATCTATATTGTGTTAATATATTGCAGGGAGGCTTAATTATGGTTAGAAAAATAGGTATTTTAACCTCTGGTGGGGATGCCCCAGGTATGAACGCTGCTATTCGTGCTGTAACTAGAATCGCCTTAAATAATGGGGTTGATGTAGTTGGTATTCGTAATGGCTATAAAGGTTTATATGAAGATAATATGTTTGATATGGACAAAAGAAGTGTTTCAAATATTTTATCTCGTGGGGGAACAACTTTAGGATCAGCACGTCTTCCAGAATTTAAAGAAGATAATATTCAAGAGGTTTGTATAGATAATCTAAAAAAACATGATGTTGATGCTTTGGTAGTAGTTGGAGGAGATGGGTCTTATCGTGGAGCTTTAGCTTTAACACAAAAAGGAGTCAACTGTGTTGGTTTACCTGGCACGATCGATAATGATATTTCTGGTACAGATTATACAATCGGTTTTAATACGGCTTTAAATACATGCGTTGAAAATGTCGATAAATTAAGAGATACTTCTAGTTCTCATCATCGCTGCTCAGTAGTTGAAGTTATGGGTAATCATTGTGGAGATTTAGCTTTATATACAGCTCTTAGTTGTGGAGCAGAAATGGTTATTACTCCAGAAACTGGCTATGATGAAATGGAAGTTATGGAACAATTACGTTATCTAGGCGAAGCTGTTCAAAAAGATCATGCAATTATTATAGTATCAGAGAAGATTTGTGACTGTGAAGCTTTAGCTACTAAAATATCACAGAATACTAATTTTAGTGGTAGAGCTACAGTTTTAGGTCATATTCAGCGTGGTGGCTCACCATCACCATTCGATCGTAATTTAGCTTCTAGAATGGGTGAGAAGGCAGTAGACCTTTTGATGGAAGGAATTGGTGGTCATTGCGTGGGAATGATTGATAATGAGATTACTTCATTACCAATTGAAGAAGCTTTAAATAAACCAAAGAAGAGTAGAAAACATCTATATCGTTTATTCGATAGATTAATATAGAAAGAGTATTTATTATGAACAATCCATTATTCACAAAAACTAAAGTAGTATGTACTATCGGTCCTTCATCAGAAAATGAAGAAACATTAAGGAATATGGCTGAAGCGGGTATGAATATTGCCCGCCTCAATTTTAGTCATGGCACATATGAAGAACATTTAAATCGTATTAATCTTATTCGTAAAGTCAGTAAAGATTCAGGTATCAATCTAGCTATAGCTTTAGATACAAAGGGGCCAGAAATTAGATTAGGTGAATTTAAAAATGGTGAAGAAGTATATACAATCGGCGAAGAAGTAACATTATGTAAAGAAGTTATAATGGGGACGCATGAAAGATTCACTATTAAATGCCCAGAATTATTTGATGATATAGCGAAGGATAATTATATTCTTATAAATGATGGCAAAATGAAATTAACTGTTTTAAATAATAATGGTGAAGAATTAAAATGTAGAGTCGATGTAGCAGGACCAATTAGTTCTCATAAGGGTTGTAATGTTCCTGGTGTTAAATTATCTATGCCATTTTTATCAGAAAAAGATGAAGAAGATATCCGTTTTGGTTGTAAGAATGATGTAGATTTTATTTTTGCCTCATTTGTGAGAAGACCAAGCGATGTGCTTGCGATAAAAAAGATATTAATTGAAGAAGGTAAACCAAGAATTAATATTATTGCCAAAATTGAGAATCAAGAAGGCTTTGATAATCGCGTACCTATTATTGAAGCGGCTGATGGAGTGATGGTAGCTAGAGGCGACCTAGGAGTTGAAATTGATACAAAGATGGTACCAATTTACCAAAAAAGCATTATTAGAGAAGCTAATATTTTAGGTAAACCAGTAATAACTGCTACACATATGTTAGATTCTATGACACATAATCCAAGATGTACTAGAGCAGAAGCGGCCGATGTTTGTAATGCAGTATTGGATGGTAGTGATGCAGTTATGCTTAGTGCCGAAAGCGCAGCAGGGGATTATCCTGTTGAAGCATGCGAAACTCTTGCCTCAATATCCAAGGAAGCTGAAAAAATATTACCTTATAGATCACGCTTAGATTGGCTAAGAAATACTAGTGATAAAACAGTCCAAGATGCTGTATCTATTGCGATTAGTGATGCAACATTAACTTTAGATAATATAGGAGCTATTGTTGTATTTACGCAAGGTGGCACAACCGCAAGAAGAATATCTAAATTTAGACCTAAAGTACCTATCATCGCTATAACATTTACAACAGATACTCAACGTAAACTGGAAAGCTATTGGGGAGTATTCCCTGTATTCTCTGAAGTTCAAAATAATATGACTAATGATGATGATTTGGCATCATTATATGCTAAAGAATATGGTATTAAAAAAGGTGAACTAATCATTATTAGTGCTGGCTATCCAACGGGCGAAGGAAGCGCTAATATGATGAAAATTGTAGAAGTCAAATAAAAAAAAGACTCACTTATCATTTAGGTAAGTGAGTTATTTTTATAGGGGAATATTTTTTCTTTGAATAATATGCATTTTTAACTTTATATAATGCATCATCTGCTTCTACTAAAAATTCCCATGATTTTATTTTTCCTTTTGGAATATCATTACAGATACCTTGAGAGACTGTAACTCGTTTAGTTCGTGGATCATTAATATGTTCTATATTCATATCATAAACAGTCTTATAAATCTTTTCAGCTATCTTTTTAATTGCAGTATCACTTTTATTATCATAAATAATCAATAATTCATCTCCGCCATATCTAGCTAAATGTAATTTTTCTGTTTTAGCAACAGCTTGGATTCTTTTAGATATTCTTTTAAGTATCTTATCTCCAGCTACACTACCATAAGTATCGTTATATTCTTTAAAACGATCTATATCTATAATGCCAATTGCGAATTTCTGTTTTTCTTTATATGCTTTTTCGAAAATGATTTCAATAAACTGTTCCATTTTACCGCGGTTAGGAATACCTGTTAAAGTATCAATTTCAGCTTTACTTTTTAATATTTCTTTTTCTTTATTTAAATCAAGCATCGAATTAATTAAATCAATAGAAAATTCATATATTTTTATTTGTTCATTTTCTTGAATCTTTGAAATATTATGTAGATTTCTTAAATGTTTAACAATCTTTTCATCATCACCAATCTTTTCATAATAAGCTAATTCAATATTTTCTAAATGACGATGCATTTCATTAATATTAGTACTTTCTATTGTTTCAGAAATAGTATCTAAAATATTTCTTACTATTTCTAAACGATTATATTCAATTAAGAACATACATAAATCTCTAATATCAATAATAAAGTCATAAATACGATGAGCTTTACTTATCATTTCCAAAGCTTGTTTACTATATAAATCTACTAAATCTTCTTTACCTTCTAGAATGGCTAACTGAAGTCTTAAAAAGGAAATAGGAATGACACCATTAGCCACTTCTTTAACAGCTTTATTTTTTTCGATTTTTCTTATCTCATTATCCAAGCGTCTTGCTTCTTCAATATTACCTAAGAAAACATTTATAACTCCTTCAGAAAAATATCCATTAATAATGTTTTGATAATAATAGACATCATTAGGATCTCCTTCTAATTGTTGTTCACTACTTGAATGAAGATAATCTAAAGCTCGATGATAATCATGGATATTAGCAAATATTTGACCAATATTACCATTTACAATTCCTAAAAGATAAGGGGAATTAATATCTTCGGCAATATCTAAAGCATTCATGAAATGATAATAGGCTACATCATAGCTGCCATTATTACTAGCATCTATACCAACATAGTTATATGATCTTACTAACATTTCTTTATCATCAATGCTTTGGAAATAACTGATTGCTTTAGCTAAATGATTTTTAAATCTTACATAATCAACTTCAAAAGTATATAAAGAATCTGCTAGATGATAATGCACATAGCCAAGTAAATTATTATCATTTAATTCTTCAGCTTTTTCCATCAAAGCAGAAAGTGTTTCAAAAATGCGAGGATCAATACTACGTTTTTGTTCTAACATTTTTTTATTTAAGCTTTGAATTTCTTTATTATATTTTTTGATATTCATCTCTTATACCATATAAATTCTATCATAGACACTAACGTCAAAACTTAGATAAAATAAGCGAAAAATATAAAAAGAGCCCATTATCATAGGCTCTAATTCGATGATTTCTTAGCTTTAGTAGTCCTTTTAGCACGTGTAGTTGATTTAGCTTGTATCTCAGCCATCGCATCTTTTTGGTTAAGTATCACCGGAATAACAATAGGATTACGGTTAGTTTTCTTATATAAATATGGCTCTAAAGTAGCTTTAATAGCATTCTTTAATTCTAAGAAAGTAGTTCTTTCTTGCATCTTCTTTTTTAATGTTTCATATACTAATAATTCGGCTTCTTTTAATAATGTTTGTGATTCTTTAATGAATACAAAACCTCTACTAACAATATTAGGACGACATAATATTTTATTATAGCGAGAATCAATTGTGACAATAACTGCTACCATACCGTTTTCAGCTAATATCTTACGGTCTTTTATAACACTTGTACTTAGTCCAGTAGCATCATTTCCATCTACATATATTTCATCAGTTTGTACTCTTTCATTAGCAATAAAACATTCACCATCTCTAATGACAACAATATCTCCATTAGCACATATTAAACAATTATCTTTAGATAAGCCTGTTTCTTGAGCAGTAGCAGAATGCTGCATTAACATCTTATATTCACCATGATTAGGCATAAAATATTTTGGCTTAATCAAATTAAGCATTAATTTTTGTTCTTCAATTGGAGCATGTCCAGTAGTATGGAAAGAAGTTAAAGGTGAATTAGTTACAACGTTAGCCCCAACTCTAGTAAGTTGGTTAATAACGCCACCAACTGATACACCATTGCCAGGAATAGGGCTACTTGAAAATAGAACAGTATCGCCTGGTATTATCTTTATATATTTATGTGTACCATTAGCTATTCTACTCAATGCAGCCATAGGTTCACCTTGGCTACCTGTACATACAATACATATTTTATTAGGAGTCAATGTATTTAATTCATTACCAGAGATGAAACTCTCATTAGGTATTTTAATTGTTCCTAAACGTCTACCTATTTCGACAACATTTTCCATTGATCTACCAAATACAGCTACTTTTCTTCCACATGCTACGGCTGCTTCAAGTATCTGATTTAGTCTTAATACATTAGATGCAAATGTTGAAACAATTAATCTTCCAGGTGTCTTTTTCATTTGCTCATTAATCGCATTAGCAACTTGTTTTTCAGAAATGGAAGAACCAGGCACACTTGAATTTGTAGAATCACTCATAAGTAAAGTAACGCCAGTTTGACCCATAAATGCCATCTTTTGATAATCAGCATGAGTGCCAACTGGAGTCATATCAAATTTAAAGTCTCCAGTTTCAACAACTCTACCATTAGGTGTATTAACTAATACACCTAAACTATCAGGAATAGAATGAACTACATCAAAAAAACCGACATTAAAATGCTTAGTGGTAATTCTAGAATCAGAATCTATTTCAATAATTTTACGGTTTCTAGTTAATCGATGTTCTTCTAATTTCTTTTCAATTAATGATTTCGCAAAGCGAGGGGCATATATTTCTTTTAGTCTAATTGCTTTTAGGAAAAAAGGTATACCTCCAATATGATCTTCATGACCATGTGTGATAATTAATGCTTTGACTTTTTCTTGATTTTGTTGAAGGTATGAATAATCTGGTATGACATAATCAATACCTAATAGGTCATCTTCAGGAAACTTGACGCCACAATCAATAATGATGATTTCATCATCATGTTCATAGCAATACATGTTTTTACCAATTTCACCAAGCCCGCCTAAAGCATAAACAAGAGTATCAGTCTCATGATTAATAGAATTTTCTAAAGAATCAGGAGCGTTTATCCTTGAATAGCGAATAGGAGAACGCTTAGTTCTTTCTTTATTTATTTCACTCATAATTATAAACCTCGACTTTTTGGTGTTTTTTATTGTCGCTTAAATTATAGCTAATATTCTTTTGAAATGTAAAGAATTTGCTTTAATATAATCAATAGAGGAAGAAGTTATGAAAAAAGAAACAATCCAAGAAATATTAGACTTTATTGATGAAAGAGATTGGGATCAATTTCATTCACCATCAAATTTAGCTAAATCAATATCAATTGAAGCAGGGGAATTATTAGAATGTTTTCAGTGGAGTGATGATTATGATTTAGATGTAGTTAAAGAGGAATTAGCAGATGTATTAGTTTATTGTATTGATCTTGCGAATAAATTAGATTTAGATATGGATGAAATTATTATGGCTAAGATGCAAAAGAATAAAGAAAAATATCCTATATCTAAAGCAAAAGGTAAATCTAAAAAATATACTGAATATGATTAAATTTATATCTCTTTAGCATCTTGAGGGGCAAAGAAAGGATCATCTTGATTGATATGATCATAGAATAATGTGCCTGAGAAATGATCTATTTCATGTTGTAAAACAATAGCGAGATAATCTCTAGCTCTTATTTCAATTTCTTTATTTGAAACTAAATCAAAGGCTTTAACTTTAATCCTTGCGCTTCTTAATATATATCCTTCATGACTATCTGCTACTGATAAACAACCTTCGCCACTAGAAAGATATGCTTGTTGAAGAGAAGAAGAAATAATACGAGGATTAACTAACATATATTTATATGTAACAGGCTTATCATTCTTATCTACTTCATTAACAATTACTGCAGTTAATTTCTTTGGAATACCAACTTGAATTGCGCTTATTCCAACAGCTGGCTGTAGATTCATTTCTTCAGCTTTTTTCTCGTCTGTTGAATCTTCAACATATTGTAAAAGAGCTCTAAGTAAATCTTCATCTTCTTTACTTAAAGGTAGTTTAACATCTTCTGATTTTTGTCTAATTAAAGGATTATCATCTTTAATTATTGTGTCTCTATTTATTAACATTTAAAACCTCTTTGTAATTATATGGTAATGAATCTTAAAAAGAAAGGAATGTGCTAATTTTTGTGATAAAATTCTTATGTTATGAGTAATACAAAAAGTAAAAAACATTTCATTCTAGCTATGCCGGTAGGGGCTAATCTATGGATTCATATATGTATAGTAGCTTTAAGTATTTTTGGAACTGTTATGATAGGCAGCGCTAGTATGGGTTTAGTAGTTGGTGATAATAAATATCTTTTGTTTACAGTTATTAAACAGATAATATTTGTTATTGCGGGCTATATTGCGATGGCAGTTTTGGCTAATAAATTTACTATTAATAGCCTTAAGAAGAAAAGCTTTTTAATAGTTATTGGAATTACATTTGCTGCTTTATTAGCTTGCTTACTGTTTGAAGGAGTAGATGGCTCACAGGCGTGGTTGCGTTTTTCTATCTTAGGTCAAGAAGTAACAATTCAACCTTCAGAATTTGCGAAAATAACTTCTATTCTGGTTGTTGCTGCATATTTAGGTGATGTAAAAAAGAGATTTGAACATAGTCGAAGTCTATTTTTGCCACCATTACTTATTTTATTGGGCATTTTTGCAGTGGTATTACTATTTCAAAGTGACTTTGGTTCAGCTATGATTATTTTCTTAATATCTTGTATATGTATTTTGATACCTAATCATGATCAACTTAGAGGTCTACAAATTACATTAAAAGTATTATTTTGGATATTTTTACCTTTAGCTATTTTTATATTGACTCCTTCTGGTGAAAAATTTATTAATATGTTACCTATTAAGCAATACCAAAAGGATCGATTCTTAGCTGCATTTAATCCTTTCAATGATAAATATAATACTGGTTATCAATTAGTTAATAGTCTTATCTCTTTTGCTAGTGGCGGTTTTCTAGGTAGTGGCTTTGGAACTTCAATTAGAAAATATACAAATTTTCCTGCAGCTAATACAGATTATATTTTAGCTATATTAGTAGAAGAATTAGGCTTTGCGGGTTTCTTTGCTTTAATGGCTTTATATGGTGTTATACTTTTCCAATTATTAAAATATGCTTCTAGAATGCAAAATGAAAGAGGCAAGATAATTCTAGTTGGTACTGCTATGTATTTATTAATCCATATGATATTTAATATTGGTGGCGTAACAGGCTTAATACCATTAACTGGTGTACCATTATTAATGATTAGCTCTGGTGGTAGTGCGACTATGGCATTTATGGCTTGCTTAGGAATCTCACAAGCAGTTATTTCAGCTAAAGAAAGAGGCGAAATTAAATGAGAATAGTAGCAGGAACTTTTTCTTCCCGCAAAATAGAGGCTCCAAAAGGTTATGATACAAGACCTACCTTAGATATAGTTAGAGGGGCCGTTTTTTCATCTTTAGGCTGTTATTTTGATGGAGGCTTATTCTTGGATTTATATGCAGGTAGTGGTGCTAATGGATTAGAAGCTTTATCACGCGGCTTTGATAAAACTATTTTTGTCGATAATGATCGTAAAGCAATTCTCGCCATAAAAAGTAATATTAATAATTTAGAAATAGAAGATAAGTCTGAAGTTTTATATATGAGCGATAAGAAAGCTTTAGAATATTTTAAAAATAATAATTATATTTTTGATATGGTTTATTTAGATCCACCATATCAAAAACAACATAATGAAACTATTATGGAATTCTTATTGGAGAATGGACTATTAAAGGATGGATCGAGAATAATAATAGAGTCAGATAAGAATGATATATTTGATAAGACAATTATTTCTAAAAATGGTATATTAAAGCCAATTAAAGATGCTTTATATGGCAATACAAGAATTACTTATTATAGAAAAGAGGAACAATAATGAAAGCTTGTTATCCAGGAACATTTGATCCAATCACAAAAGGACATTTAGATATTATTGTTAGAGCTGCTTCAGTATTTGATGAAGTAGTAGTGCTAATTATGAATAATCCTCGTAAAAAATGTGTTTTTTCTTTAGAAGAAAGAAAAGAAATGATAGAAAAATCTATATCTAAAGATAATGTTAAAGTTGAGATAGGCGAAGGCTTAACTGTTGAATATGCCAAAAAGATTGGTGCTAAAGTAATAATAAGAGGTATCAGAGCTGTATCTGATTATGAATATGAATTACAACAAGCAACAGCTAATCTAATGTTGGATGAAAAGATTGAAACATTATTCTTTATTGCGAAACCTAAATATTCATTCTTATCATCTTCAGTAGTAAAAGAAATAGCTGAAAATGGTGGTGATATATCTAGTTTAGTTCCACTTGAGATAGCAGATTATATTACTAATAAATTATCTTGAAATAATATAAAAAGTAATGAAGCATAAGCTCCCTTAATTAATAGGGAGCTTTTTAGCACTTATCTATTGACAGTGCTAAAAGTGTGATGTATTATATTAGCAGCCATTCTTTTAGAGTGCTAAAGGGGGTGTTTATGCTTACACCAAGAAGAATAGAAATA
>CACZTC010000123.1 GCA_902784015.1 uncultured Erysipelotrichaceae bacterium
CCTCAGCAATACAATTCAAGATAACTATGCTGGTGCATTCCAAAAGTTAGCCGCTGAACAAGTGGATATTACGGTATGCTACGCTGATGGACGTACTGATTATGAAGAAGATTGGGAAACACCTACAGATAAAACTACTTCCAAAGGTAATGGTTGGGGAAGACCTGCATCTATTTGGGAAGAAGTTAATGTAATTGGTGTTACATCTAACATCTATAACGATACAATCGCTATTACAAAAGCAAAACCAGAAGTTTATAATGATGAATTCATTAAAGCTTTCCAAGAATCAATGATGGCTCTTTCTGAAACAGAAAAAGGTAAAGAAATCATTGGTATCTATACACATGAAGGTTATCTAGAAGCTAAAGACTCTGATTACGATGGAATGAGAGCAGCTTTAAAAGCAATCCAAGAATAACACTATATTTATTCAAGGTTATTTAGAGGGATGGTCTAGTAGCCATCCCTCTTTTTAAGAAGAAGGGACTTAATATTTATGATTGAATTTAAAGATGTATCTAAAACTTACCCTAATGGAACTAAGGGTTTGCAACATATAAATCTCCAAATTGAACAAGGCGAATTCTTGGCAATTATTGGTTTATCTGGTGCAGGTAAATCTACTTTAATTCGTACTATTAATCGTATGATTGATATTACTGATGGACAATTATTGGTAGATGATACTGATGTTATGAGCTTAAAAGGAAAAGACTTACGAAGATTCCGTCGTAAGATTGGTATGATCTTCCAATCCTTTAACTTGGTATCTCGTTCTACAGTAATTAAAAATGTATTATCTAGTAATGTCCCAGATATGCCATGGTATAAAACAATGTTTGGTTTATATTCTCAAGAACAAAAACTACGCGCCTTAGAAGCTTTGGATAAAGTTAATATTTTAGAGAAGGCATATAATCGTTGTGACGAATTATCAGGAGGACAGATGCAGCGTGTTGCTTTAGCGCGTACTGTCAATCAAAATCCTTCTATTATTCTCGCCGATGAACCAGTGGCATCTTTGGACCCAATCATTGCTGATGTTGTTATGAGCGACTTTGCGCGTATCAATAAAGATATGAATATTACTATTCTTATCAATATTCACCATGTTGATTTAGCTCTAAAATATGCAACTCGCGTTATTGGTATTAGAGCTGGCGAAATAGTATATGATGGACCTGCATCTGAGGTTACCCAAGAAGTGCTTAATTTAGTTTATATGGGCAAAGCTGTTCCTACATCAACTGATAAAGTAGAAATTGAAGGTATGGTGATCAATAATGGCTAAAACTGATAAAACGCCACTATTTGATCGAGTATTTAAACCAGAAATAATAACTTTAGAAAATGGTCATACTGTTGAAAGACCAAAAAGTAGAGTACCTTTAATACTTGCCTTATTATTAATCGCAATTATTATCGCTTCTAAATCAACTGGTTTTGACTTCGGATTATTAATAAGTCGATTCGGTCAGCTTGGAGTTATTTTAGGAAAAATCTTTAATCCTAATTGGGAATTCTTTCCTAAAGTTATACCTCCATTACTTGGCACCATTAAAATGTCTATCGTAGGTACAGTAGTAGGTTGTGTTTTGGCCTTACCAATATCTATTTTTGCCTCAAGTAACATTAATAAAAACAAGCCTTCATTACTAGTTATCCGTTTCATTATTTCGGTAGTACGTTCCTTACCAGCTATCGTCTATGCATATTTCTTTGTCTTAGTCTTTGGTTTAGGAACATTCGCTGGTTCATTAGCTATCGCTTTCTTTACATTTGGTATTGTAGCGAAGATGTTATATGAGAATATTGAAACCATTGATATGGGCCCTTATGAAGCAATGCAATCATTTGGTGCTACGACATTAGAATCATTTTGGACTGCATGTTTGCCTCAGATTCTACCGCAATTCTTTGATAATTGCTTATATTGTTTCGAATTGAATGTTCGTAACTCCAGTATCTTAGGTTATGTAGGTGCTGGTGGACTTGGTTTATTAATTAATGAGCGTGTTGGTTTACGTCAATATAATGATGTTGGAATGATCTTACTAACAATATTTGTTGTAGTAATGACAATCGACTTAGTTAATGACTGGATTCGCTCCAAGATTGTCTAGAGAGGAGAAAGACTATGAATAACTATAGTGAAAATGTATTAGAAAAGCTCTCTAGCGAACCAAAGAATCTATGGAAAAGAATATTAATCTTCTTATTAATTCTAAGTTTAGTTATATGGGGCAATACTGGTTCTAACTTTAATGGTATTACTGAAAAAGGTATGAATGTTGCAAAAGCCATTTTATATGGTATTACGCATCCTGAAACATTATTATTATTTAATTGGACAAGCAAAGGTATACCAATGTTACTTTTAGAAACAATCTCTATTGCTTTCTTGGGTACATTAATTGGTTCATTATTAGCTATCCCATTTGCGTTCTTATCTGCGACTAATATCGTTCCTAAATGGGTATCACTTATCTTTAGATCTATAACGATGTTAATAAGAACTATACCTGCTCTAGTATGGGCTCTAATCTGGATTCGTGTTACAGGCCCTGGCGCTTTCTGTGGTGTTGTAACTCAATCTATTGCTTCTATTGGTATGGTTTCAAAGATGTATATTACCGCAATTGAAAATTTAGATACTGGTGTTCTTGAAGCTTTGGATGCTTGCGGTTGCAATACATTAGAAAAGATTAGAGTTGGTGTCATTCCTCAACTTAGCGCAAGCTTCATATCTACTGCCATTTATCGTTTCGATATAAATTTAAAAGATGCAACGATACTTGGTATAGTTGGAGCTGGTGGTATTGGTTTCCCATTAACTGATGCTATCGCTAATGCGAGATGGAATCGTGTTGGTGCTTTCGTGATATGCCTTGTCTTATTGGTAATAATCATTGAATGGATATCAACAAAAATACGTGCAAGACTTGCAAGAGGTAGAAGTTAAAAACGATGAGTAATCATCGTTTTTTTCTTCGAAAAGTTGCTTTTTCACTTCTGGAATATCTTCCATTAATGTTTCATAAACAATATCTAATATCACATTTCCATAATCATGAACTATTCTATTTCTAAGTCCATAAATATCACCCCAAGATATTTCTTTCTTTGACTGTATATATTCATCAGAAATCTTTTTCGCATTTTCTGATATTTGAATCAAATGAAACTTTGTTATTTCTTGTATATCCATATTTTCATAAAACTCCATATATGAAATACCATTCGTTTTAGAAGTTATTCTATCAAAACTTTTCTTTATGCTTTTTAGATAATAATTATCATCTTTAATACTATCCATATATCTTTATCCCATCTTTTAATATTTCATTTAGCAATTCTATATTGTTTTCAAGCTGATTAACATTTATTAAATCTATTTTCTTATGCAGTTCATTTCGTAATTTTTCAACTAGCCCATAGAACTTAATACCTCTGACATCTGTAGATATTAGTAAATCTACATCACTTGTTTCTTTTGCCTTTCCCTTGGCATAAGAGCCAAATAAGTAACAATACTCTACTTTATATTCATCTAGAATTCTTTTTGTACCACTTGCTATATCCTCGAGATTTAGTATTCCTTTATCTTCATCGATAAAACTAATTTTCTCGAGTTCAATGACCATATATTTATATTTGATACTTTTTTGTTTATCTGGATTATTCTCATAATCTTTATATGACCTTAATGACACGTGAAAATAATCCGCTGCTTCTTTTTGCGTATAATTACTTTTTTTTCTTAATTCTTTAAGTGTTTGTTCCATGACTATAGTATAAATAAATTTGCACCTTTTGTAAATATAAAAGTGCAATATTTGCACCTTCTCTATCTAAAAAGTGCAAATTCAAAAAAAGCCTATTTCTAGGCTTCTTCGGTATATTTATCTCTTAATTCTTTTAGCTTTGTTTTATTTAAGCCATATTCTTTTAGGAAGAATTCTTCTAATGAATCATACTTTTCATAGATACTATCCATGACAATATCAAATATATTTTCAGATACGCCATCAAACATAGTCATTAATTCATATAACTCTGGATCTTTTTCTTTATCTATATCTTTTAGTGTATTCTCTAAGACTTTCTTTCGATATTCATTACTTAAAAGATAATCTTTTCTTACTATTCTTTCATCTACTCCTAAAGCTAATAAGAATAGAATGGCAGCTAAGCCTGTACGATCTTTTCCCGTGGCACAGTGGAATAGAAATGGGACATTGCCTTCTAGTAATTCTTTAAACATTACTTTAAATGATTTATTCCCAAATACTATTTCTTTATAATAGCCTCTTAGTTTATTTAGTTGTGTTTTACCTGCTTTACCAGTCTTTCTCATACCATTAGGTGAGAAATCTATACTTTGGCCGCTCTTAGATACAACCCCACTTTTTTGAAGTTTTTTAGTCCCTTTCATATCAGGATATGGATGAACTTTTATTTCTTCTTCACTTCTTAAATCTAAGATTGTATGGAAATTCATATCTTCGAATCTTTCAAATTCCTTCTCACTCATAAAGCCTGGTGAAGCACTGCGAAATACTAGACCTTTTTTAGTGATTCTGCCATCTTTTGTCTTATAACCACCTAAATCTCTAAAATTTATTACTCTTCTAAATCCTCTCATTAGTGCTCCTTCTTTACTGGTATTATATTCTATCATACCATTAATATTTGATATAATCGTGTTGGGGATTTTTATATGACAAATAGAATAAGAATATTATCTACATCCGATTTACATGGTGCTATTTATCCACATAGTTATGTTGATGGTAGTCCTATCAATCATGGCTTAGCACGTATTAAAACGATGATAGATGAATTAAGAGATGATAATACAATACTAATTGACAATGGTGATACCATCGAAGGATCGCCTTTAACTTTTTATCACTACTTAAAGCATGCAGATAAAGTTTGCCCTATATCAGAGATAATGGGAATATTGGACTACGATTATATTAATATCGGAAATCATGATTTTAATTATGGCATAGACACATTAAACACTCACTTAGAGGCAACTAATGCAACATGCATAACTAATAATGTCTATGATAAAAATAATGAAAGCTTAGGTACAACCTATCTTATTCATGAAGTTGCCGGTAAAAAATTAGCTATATTTGGACTTACAACTCATTTCGTTCCTAAATGGGAGAAACCAGAAAATATTGAAGGACTAACCTTTGTGGATGCTTTTGAAGCAGCCAAAGAAACGTTAGAACTAATTAAGAAAAATGAAACACCTGATTATATTATTTGTGTTTATCATGGTGGCTTTGAAAAAGATCCTGCAATTGGCAAGGCAGGCGAAACATATACAGGTGAAAACCAAGCTTATAAAATGTTAGAAGAATTAGATGGCATAGATATTATGATAGCTGGCCATCAACATAGAGCTTATTGCGGAACTTTATTTGATACTGCATATACTGAACCAGCCTTTGATGGACAATATTTATCATGCATAGATATTGATTTAGATACTAATACTATTACCCCAAGACTTCTTGAAGTTACCGCTTGTGCTAATGAAGAAATTATGGAAGTCGCAAAAGAAGAAGAAAATGAATGTCAAACTTGGCTTGATCAATCTTTGGGCAGCACAAATGTTAACTTGAAGATTATTGATGAATTTGATGCCAGACTAAATAAAGCGCAATTATTAACATTCTTAAACCGCGTGCAAATTGATATTAGTGGCGCAGATATATCTGCCTCTGCCTTATTCTTAAGAGCTACCGGCTTCAACAAAGACATTACAATGCGCAATATTGTAAGTACTTATCCATTCCCTAATACTTTGGTTGTCAAAAGAATAAATGGAAAAATACTAAAAGAATATTTAGAAAAGGATATGGAATTTTGGGATGTAAAAGATGGCAAGATTATCATCAATCCTCTTTATGATTTCCCTAACCCTCAACATCATAACTATGACATGTTAGATGGTATTGAATATGAAGCTAAAATCTCTAATCCATTAGGTAGTAGAATAATTTCTTTAACTAGAAATGGTAAAACAATTAATGATGAAGATGAATTTAATATCGTTTTAAATAATTATCGTGCTAGTGGTGGTGGCAATTTCTTCATGATAAAAGATGCCCCTACTGTAAGAGAGATATCTAACACCATGGTTGATATTCTAGCTAATTACATCATTAAAAATAAAATAATTGATTTTGATGAAATACATAATATAAAAATTAGTATATAATGTAAGGCTATCTCAAATTAGGAGGACAAATTATGAGTAATGTTTTTAAGACTGTATTATTAATGGCTTTGCCGGCAAGTGGTAAATCAGAAGTAAGAAACTTCATGGCTAACATCGATGCCAAAAGATTAGAAGAGGATTTCCATATTGGTGAAAACCTACAATTAGATGATTTTCCATATGTTCACTTCATGAGAAGAATTGATGAAAGCTTAGTTGAACTTGGAAAAGAAAGAATCTTCTATCCTGGTGAAGAACCATTCAATGATGCAAGAGACTGGGGAACACTAATCCACTTATTAAATGAAGATTATAAGGATATGCATACTAGAGCTAAAGTTACTACTGATCATGTAGCAGAACATCTATTCAACAGAATCGATAGAGCTTCAGAAGTAGTTGGCCTACCTCCACGTATGGCTTTACTTGATAAAGAAACACGTTTAAAGGTAGCAGACATGCTAGAAGAAGAAGCTAGAGTAATGCTCAAAGAAAAGGAAAGCCAATATCCTGACACATTTGAAGGAAAGACTATTGTCATCGAATGTGCTAGAGGTGGACCTGATGGTTCTTCACTACCATTAACTGGTTCTTATGGTTATCAATACTCGCTTCCAGAATTCTGTCCAGAAATTCTTGAAGAAGCAGCTATCCTATATATTTGGGTAACACCTGAAGAATCTAGAAGAAAGAATAATGATAGAGCTAATCCTGATGATCCTGGATCTAATTTATTCCACGGTGTACCTATGGCTGTGATGCTTGGGGATTATGGGGTTGATGATATGCAATATCTAAGAGAACATACAGAAGTAGAAAATACTATTACTGTTAATTCATTAGGTAAAACATATCACCTTCCAATTGGTGTCTTCGATAATAGAGTAGATAAAACATCTTTCTTAAGACAAGATAAAGAAAATTGGGATGAAGCTTCTGTACAAGATATGACAGAATCAATCAAAGAAGCAACTGACACAATGTGGTCTAATTACAAGGGATAATACTCCCTTTTTTCTTTGTGCTATAATTCAAATATGGTTGAAATAGAAATGCCTATTAAAGATTTTTCTTTCTTAAGAAAAGAATTTTCAAATATTGATAAATATCTAGTTCATTTAACATATTCTGAAGAAGAAGTATCTTTTGAAATACCTGAAGATAAATATAATGATTTTATAATTGATTATCGTTCTACGCTTATAAGAAAAGGTACTAATGGTAAAGAATCTTTTAATGAAACTGGTGTCAGATTAAACAATATTTTTAATGAATATATAGTTTATGGAAAATAAAATATCGACGAAACAGTGGATAAAGCAAGTTATATGGCCATATAGATATAAAGTGGTTTTTTTATGTTTACTAGCCGCCTTAATATCTTTATTAAATTTAATTAATGCTGCTTTATTAAAGTCTATTATTGATGCTGCAGTATATAAAAACAAAACACAAATAATTCATTATGCAATTATATTAGCTTTTATAACTGCTTTTGGTATTATTGTGAATCTATATTACAAGTATTCAAAAGAAAAGAATATTTATAGAATTGAACATTATATACAGCATAGAGTATTTACAAATTTGCTATATAGTGACTTTGAAGAAGTTACAAACAAACACTCTGAAGATTGGCTGAATAGAATAAGATTAGATTCAACTAAAGTTGCAACTGAATCAGTGTCTTTATTACCTGCGTTTATAGATATTACTATTAGTATTGTAGGTACAACATATTTAATATTAAAAACTGCCCCTTCTTTTTTACCGTTAGTTCTAATTGGCGTCTTGATTGTCCTTTTTATTAATATTGTATTAAAAGAACCTTTTAAACAAAAACAACGTGAATTACAAGAAACTTATGGCGAAAAGAATACTTATCTTTCTGAAGCTTTATCACACTTAATGATTGTAAAAGCATTTTGTAGAGAAAAAATTATTTCTCTTGGTGCACAAAAACAATTCGATAATCTATTCAAAAAGAAAGTCAATAAACTACGAATTACTACTTTCAAAAATAGTACTCATACCATTGCAGCTAAAATAGCTATTATCGTAGTAGTAATATATTGTGCTTTTAACATTTTTAATAATAAATTAACTTATGGAACATGCATTATGTTACTAAGATTATTAAGCCAATTATCCGCACCTTTAACGGAAATGAGTTATCGCCTATCTAGTATATTTGATACTACCGTTGGGGTAGAAAGGTTACAAGAGGCTGAATCTTTACCTTTGGATTCTAATCTACCTCCTAAATCAGATGATGAAATACGTGATTATTATGATGCATCATTTAAGGAAATAGTTTTGAAGGATGCTACTTTTAGCTACTCAAATAAGAATGATAAGCCTTCAAGTTTATCACCTACTGTTTTATCAAATGTTAATCTAACTATTCCAAAGCATAGCACTATAGCTATTACGGGATTAACAGGAAGTGGCAAAAGTACTTTATTTAAAATATTGCTAAGCCTATATCCATTAGAATCTGGGTCAAAGATTCTTAAAAATATTGATGGTTCAGAAGTAGAATTAAGTACTTCCTATCGTTCCCTATTCGCATATGTTCCACAAGGCAATCAATTGATGTCAGGCACAGTAAGAGACATGATAACCTTTGGAAGTGTTGTGGATAATAGTAAAGATGAAGAGATTATGAAAGCTGCTGAAACAGCTTGCGCAAGTGAATTCATAAATATACTTCCTAATGGCTTGGATACGGATATTAAAGAAGGAGGTATTGGGTTATCAGAAGGACAACTTCAAAGGATTGCGATTGCCCGTGCTATCTTTACAAAAAGACCTGTCCTTTTATTAGATGAAGCAACTAGCGCTTTAGATGAAAAGACCGAATTGGAACTATTAAGCCATATCAAAAATCTAACAGATTGTACTTCTCTATTTGTTACGCATAGACTTGCTGCTTTATCAATATGTGAATACGAAATACATATTGATGGCGAAAACATTAGTGTTAAAAGTTTAAAGAATAATATGGAGAAATCTTCATGAAAGAAAATGACATAACAGTTTCTGTCATTATACCTGTTTACGAAGTCGAAGAATGGATTGAGCGCTTTATTAATTCTTTAAAAGCTCAATCTCTTTCTGGTTTAGAATTTATTTATGTGGATGATTGTGGAAATGATGGCACAATGGATATCATTAATAGATTTAAAGAAGAAGATAATA
>CACZTC010000124.1 GCA_902784015.1 uncultured Erysipelotrichaceae bacterium
ATTATCTATATAGTAATGAATCGCGCGTTAAGATTATTACTCATGATGATCATCATAGTTCTGGTGGAACAACTATTAATTCAGGTGGCTTCTCTTCGCATGGTGGACATTTCTAAATTATTCTTTTAGAAATCGCGATACCATCACCTATATCTTTATATAATTCCGTGCTAAAGCGCTGATCATTTATTAGCTCTTCACGGAATTTTTTTATTTTTCTTGTCATTTGTAGGGTACTGCGATTATGAGATAATTCTGGATTATCTACAATGCCATGAAAATATAAATTATCAAAGATAAAATAAGTTCCTATATGAGAGTTATTATAGAAATGTTCTAAATATTTACGATATTGAGATTTAGCTGCATCTATAAAAACAAAATCATATTCTTTATTAGTTATATATTGCATTGCATCCATATTAAAACATTGAATTCTATCTTCTAAAACCAATTTCACAATATTATTTTCAGCTACTTCAACTAAACTAGGATCTATTTCAATAGTATCAATTTTCATATCCCATCTAACTAGCGCAAAATTAATAGCGCTATAGCCTATAGCTGTTCCTATTTCTAAAATATCTCTTATTTCTTCATGTTCTTTTAAAAAAGATAAAAGAAAAGCTAAACCATCATCTTTCATAATAGGTATATTATTATTTATTGCTTCTTCTTTTATTCTTTCTAATATTTCCATAAGACCCTATAAAATAAGACCAATTAATGGTCTTATTTATTCATTCTTTGTATATGTTAACCAGCCTCCGCCATCAGCTATCCACTGATTATCAGCTATCTTATACCAAGTATATTCATCTGTCTTTTTGATTTCATAAACTTCATATACTTCATCTGTATAAACTGTAGCTACTATTTCAGCTTCTGTTGATGGTTCTGTTCTAACATTGATAGCCATATCTTGAGCTATTACGACTTTACCTAGAACGCCACCATTGTCATTAGTTGTTTCGCTAGTTGGCTCAGGTGTAACTTCAGGACTACTTTCTGGGCTAGGTGTTGCTGTATTTTCAGTAATTTGCGTTGGAGAAGGAGTGATAGTTGAAATATTTGATTCTTTATCTCCTTTATCTTTAAAGAAGAATGTAAATAAACCAAATAATAATAGTAAAGCTAAAGCTAATACTAATAATAGATGTAGCCAATTAACTTTTCTTTTCTTAGTTGGAGTGCTTTGCCTTACTGGCGCGTTATCTTCTGTTACAACTCTTGCTTCAATTGGTGCTTCTTGACGCATTCTTCTCACTTTAGCCGTTTGTGTTTCCTCTGGTTCACTATCAATAGATTCAACTTCTACTTTAGCTACTTCTTCAGTATTACTAATCTCTTCTTCTTCAATTAAATTATTATGTTTAGTAAAGAAGAATGGTTCTTTAGCTTCATCTTCTTCTTCAGGAATATCAGCTATGATCTTTTGAGTATTATTGATATTTTCATAATCATCTATAGCCATAGCATCAATACTTTCTTCTACTGTATTTTCTATATTTGGTGCTTCCACCTTCTTTTCTATTTCAATAACTTCAAAGCCTGAAGTTGTATTTTCTAATTCTGGCTCTTTATTTTCTACTACTGGCTTTATATCTTGCGCTTTATCTACAACAGGCGGCACAACTAATGTTTCTGTTTTTGAAGATGTCTTTTTAATATTAGCTAACATCTGTAAGAAAGCACCCAATGAGATACCACTAGCTCCTATTTTTGTTTTAGCCATCGTTAATAAAGATTCAACTTCATTTTCTGTTAGATATAATTTTTGTGCTATATCTTTCGTAGATAAACCATCATAAAAATATAAAGTCGCTACTACTCTTTCAGCTTTAGGTAAATTCGCAATTACACTCAACAACATTCTTCTACTATCTTCTTCACTATAAAGATTACTAAAGTCAGCTACCTCATCTGTTTTGGTATAAGGTAAATTACGAACTGTCTCAGTTGTTAGAGGTAAAACTTTACGAATAGCTACATCCCTAACTATTTTCTGATACCAATTATCAATTGATTCTTCTTCTAAAGCACCATCCAAGGTATTTAACATCTTCATGAAAATATCTGTTGTTGCTGCTTTAGCACTAGCTTCATCACCAAGATATAAACGGGCACGATATAAAATATCATTCGCAAACCCCTTCAAAAATTCTTGACGAGCTTCTTTATCGCCAGCTTGTGTTTTTCTAATTAAATCTTTTATATACTCTTGTGCCATAATAAAAATTTCCTATCTATATTATTCTAGCAGATTTTTTATACTTTCTTTAAGATAATCCGCCAAGGAAATCTTGTGCCTATACTATAGGCCTTTGCAAAATTACCTTGGTTAATAGCTAAGCCAATACAATCCATCGAATTATTATATAAAAGTGGATCGCCAATATTCACTTCATTAAAGGTACTGGCATATTTAACCATCGCTTTATATACTCTATTACTACCGTTATATATTTCAACATCTACATCTTGCCCTACATCAATATTTAAATGTTCAAAATCATTATTAGTAATATTAGTCCATAAGCTACCAAATCTAACATCTAAAGTTTCAATCATTCCTTCGATACTATCATCTTTTATTTCTGGATACATATCTTCTAGAACTACTATTTCTTCAAGCGGGAATTCTTTGCCAATATCTTCAAAAGATATTTTATTACTAGCTAATAAAGCACCTGTATAAGCATATATATCACGGCCATGAAAAGTATTTGATTCTAAATTCTTTTTACGCCATGTATCTTGACTAATCTCTCTTACTTCTTTAATGCCGATAGTTCTATTAAGATGTGATAAAGAACCATTATTTGGTGTCACAATATAATGACCACTATTAGTTAAAGCTACTAAGCTTTTACGATTAGTGCCCACGCCTGGATCAACAACTGAAACAAATGTTGTATCTTTTGGCCAATATGGAACTGATTGAATTAGGCGATAAGAAGCTTCAAAAGTATCAAATGGTGGTATCTCATGAGTTAAATCAAATATTCTTAGAGTAGGATCAATACTTAGAGCTACACCATACATAGCGGACACAGCCCCATCTACTAAGCCAAAATCAGTTTGAAATACTAACATATTATTCATAATCATTTCTCCGTATTATTATTTTATATTCTAAGCCAAAGCCAGCCTTATATTTTTCTAAAAAGCTTCCTTGATATATAGCTAAAGCTAATTTCATTAATTCATTATTATATAAAACTACTTCCCCTACTTCTACATCTCCAAAAGCTTTAGAGAATTTAGTTTTACCTTCATATATTATTTCTTCTCCTTTATATAATTCAATTAATACATCTTCACCATAATTAAATATATCTAAAGCTTTTTCAGTTTCAATATTAGTCCATAAATTACCAAAGTTAGGATCATCTATTTCAATATAGCCTTCTACTTTATCTTTTTCATATTTAGCTTCAATTATTTCAAATTGTATTATTTCTTCTACAGGATACTTTTCACCTACTTCTTCATAGCTTATTAAGCCACAAGCTAATTTAGCAGCACAATATCCAAATAAATCTCGACCATGAAAGATTGCCACCCCTTTAGTAGAAGCTAAACGATTCTTTTCTTCATCTATTTCTCTAACCTCAATAATAGGATGTTCTTTATTAATATGCGTCAATGTACCATTATCGGGAGTTACAAAATAATAACCATCTTCACTTTTAGCGATACATGCTTTTCTCTTTGTTCCAACGCCTGGATCTACAACAGATACAAAGATTGTACCTTTAGGCCAGAAAGAAACATATTGTCTAAGTCTATAACTAGCACTATAAATATCAAATTTAGGTATATCATGAGTAGCTGTAATTATTTCTATATTAGGATTAACATTTTTAATAACCCCATAAGTAGAAGCCACAGCCCCTTCCATATATGTCCAATCACTTTGAAAAACAATTATATTCATGAAACAGCCTCCTAAATAAATGGATTATAGTAAATACTATGATTAATTTTAAATCTTATATATAAAGATATTAATAATAGTAATAAACATATAAGCATAGATAAATAATCTCTAATATTTAATGGTTTACGTGAATACCAAGTTCTTTTATTATGTTTACCAAAACCTCTTAAATCCATTCCATTAGATATTACTTCTATTCTATCCATTGTTGTCATAAGTAAAGGCACTAAAATAGAACCTATTCTTTTGATACGATCTATTAATTTAGCTTTTTTAGACATTTCTATTCCGCGTGCCTGTTGGGCTAAAGAGATAGTATTATAATCATTTACAACATCAGGGAAATATCTTAAAGTCAATGATAAAGATGTACATATCTTATATGGCACCCCTATCCCATTTAAGCTTGAAGCGAATTCACTTGGATTAGTTGTAAGAATAAATATAATACCTAAAGGAATAACTGATAAATATTTTAAGAATTTAGTTATTTGATAGAATAATTGTTCTTGCGTAACGGTGTATCTACCAATAAGCGTAAATAAGATATGTTTAGTACCATATATCTTAACTCCATATTCTGGTTCAAATAGATAAGTGATAATGAAATTAAATAATAAGAAAGCACCAACATAATAAAGCATCATCTTAATTTGTTTGAATTGAATCTTGGCAATGATAAACATAATATAGCTAAAGATAAGAATACCAATAATATATCTAATATCATAAGTCAGCATGATAGAAGTTGTGAGTAAAAGAAAACATACTAATTTAGATAAGCCACTTAGTTTATGAATAAAAGTATCTAATTGACTATAAGAGAAAGTTTTAATTTTCATTTTCTCTTACCTCGCGATCATAATTAATGAAGCATTCCACAAAGCTTAAAGGATCTTCAATGCCTATCTTATTAGCTAAATCAAATAATGAAGTCTCTTTAAGATTAGCTTTATTAGTTAAATCTAAGTCGCATAATACAGCATAACTAGCTTCATCAGCTATCTTCTCTCCACCTGTAATAACAATAGCTCTTTGGGTATATTCAAGCATCAAATGCATATCATGAGTAATAAGAATAATAGTTTGGCCTGCTTCATTAAGGGACTTTAAGAATTCCATAATCTCTGAATAATGCTTATAATCTTGTCCAGCAGTAGGCTCATCAAGTATTAATATTGTAGGATTGAGCACTAAAATAGAAGCGATGGTAACTCTTTTCTTTTGACCAAAACTAAGAGCTGAAATAGGCCACTTTCTAAAAGGATATAAACCACATATCTTTAATACTTCATTTACTTTTTTCTCAATCTCTTCTTCTGGCACATTTCTTATCTTCAAGCCAAGCCCTACTTCTTCACTAATCATATTTTTAGATATCATTTGATTAGGGTTCTGCATCACAATGCCAATATATTCCGCTCTTTCTGAAATAGAATATTTCGATAAATCGTCCCCCTTCATGGTAATGCTGCCTTCATCTGGCTTAATAAAGCCACATAAAACAGAAGCTAAGGTTGTCTTACCAGCACCATTTTTACCAACAATACTTACCATTTCACCTTCATGAATAGTCGCATTAATATTCTTTAATATTGGCTTAATACCATCATAAGAGAATGATATATTCTCTATCTTTAATAATTCTTTTTCTTCTTTTTTAGCCTTCCTTACATAATTACTTTTATACCAATCATGTAATAAATCTTTATATTTAGAAGCATCAAAAGTATCAATATTTGATAATTTATCATCTTTATCTAATTTAGCCCCTGCATATCTAGCACAAGTTATATAAAGAGGTTCTCTAACACCATAATTAGGTAAAATACCAGAAGCTAATACTGCATCACTAGTATCATCCATAATTATTTCACCTTCATCAACGAGGACTAATCTATCTACTGAGCGATGTAAAACATCTTCAATTCTATGTTCAATTATAATTACGGTCTTACCAGTTTTAGCTATTTCATCAATTAATTCAATAGCGACTTTACCTGTTTTAGGATCCAAGTTAGCTAATGGTTCATCAAATAATAATATATCTGCATCTTCAACCATCACGCCTGCTAAAGATACTCTTTGTTTTTGACCACCAGATAATTCATGAGGATTTTGATTCAGGAAATCATACATATCGACAACCTTAGCTATCTTTTCTACTCTTTCCTTCATTTCCTTTTGTTCAATCGCATTATTCTCTAACGCAAAAGCTATATCTTCCCCAACATTCAAACCTATAAATTGGCCATCACTATCCTGTAATACGGTACCTACTTTTTTTGATAATTCAAATAAACTAGCTTCTTTTGTCTCTAGTCCTCGCACTATTAAAGATCCTTTAATTTCACCTTTATACGCAAAAGGAATTAGACCATTAATACAATTACCAATGGTACTTTTACCTGAGCCTGAAGGTCCCGCAATTAAAACTTTTTCACCTTCATTGATAGTCAAATTAATATTCTTCAAAGTAGGTTCACTTTGTTCAAAATATTGAAAGCTAAAATTTTTGAATTCAATTATTGGTTTCATCTCATCCTCAAAATAAAAATAGAGAAGTCTATTTTCTTCTCTATTTTATCATGTATATTTTTAGTTTTCTTTAGAAAGAGTTCCTTTACCAGTTTTTGTTGCGGCATAAGCTTTAAGAAGAATACCTCCTAAAACCACGCTGACAATTGCATCCATCACGAAGGCCATTAACCCTTGGGCGAATACTGTACTAACTGGTTCTGAATACATTACGATATCTAATACTGGCGCAACTAGTAACCAAGCTAAGGCAGTACCTATAACTGTCCATAACGCAAATGATACTAATTCAGAAGTTCCGCAAATTCCTTCTTCTACTCTAGGAGCAACCTTAGAGAAACAGAAGCCAGCTACTAAGGCAGAAATTCCTGAAGCTACTACCCAGCTCCACCAAGGTGAACCATAGCTAATAAAATCAGATAAAGCATGTCCCACAAAAGCAACTAAGAAGCCAGCTACTGGGCCAAATACAGCTGCGAAGAAAGCAGATATACCATAAGCTACTTGTAGATTTGTTTCAGGAACTGGTGAAGGCACTTTTACATAAGTGAATAATACCCAGAATAATGCAGCACCTAATCCTGTTGCGACGATAGATTTAGTAGAGAATTTTGAATTCATTCTTTTTACCCCCTTCGGTTATAAATATGTTATTAATTGTAGAGTACATTATTATTTTGTCAATTACATTACTAGTCCTTTTCGATAATATCATCCATCGTTAAGCCACAATAATATAATTCCATCTCTAAATATGTTTTTATTCTTTTTAATGTATCAATAGTAGTTTCATTACATTCTGAAGAGCTAATATCCTTTTTATAATCGAAAGTACATTTACCCATACTACCAATATCACCCTTCCAACTATAGGAATAATCAATCGAATAATTAGTATATACAAAAGTATTATTATTGAAATCTATCGTATATACTTCATTCTCATTATATTCTGTACGATAAATATTATCTTTACCTTCAACTGCCTCATAACCAAGTCTAGATACAATTCTATTCTTGAATGTATCTATATTTGATTCTCCTATTTCATCATCAATTATTTCACTAATATTATTAACATCTATATCTTGATAATATACATATTCTTTATGTTCTTCTTTTTTATCTTCGCTTATTAATACTTCTGTATCATTAATGAAGAAATAATTTACATTCATCGTAAATATTATGTCTAATTCTTCATTATTAGATTTAGAAGATAATATGAATTTAGTATTTTCTTTAAGATAATCATCTCCATCAAAGCGATATATTATTTGATTCTCTTTTACTTCGATATCATTAAGACCATTTAAACCATAAATATCATAACGCGATAAGAATAATTCTAAAGCTTTATCCTTCTTTATCTCTAATATAAAAGTCAAATAATTATCTTCATCATTACCCATATCTATTTTTTTAATATCATCTTTATTAAATAAATAAGGATCAATTGGGAATAATAATGCTTGTTTTATATCATTACTATCCATTTCTTCATAATAAGTTATGCCATTATAAGAAGAATATAATTTACCATCATAATAATATCCTTCCAAAGAGGACTTTAAGCCATTACTATTTATATTCTGTTCAAGATGAATATTATCACCCTTTTCCATCACTTCATCCATGCTGAAAGAATTCCTAGATTCATCTGGATATATAAATTCATATTTACTAATAATTCCTACTGAATAATTAGTTGGCATTTCTCTTTTGGATATTTTATTATTTAGCTCTTCATAAGCATCTCCACTAATTGTATCTATATTAGGAAGATCTATTGATGTTTCTTCAATTCCTTTATTACAGCCAAATAATATAAATAATGTGAATAATAATATTAATAACTTTTTCATCTTTATAATTATATGCCTATAAGAATATAGAAAAAAGATAATATATTAAGTCTTAATATCTAAGCTTTATAATAGATTAAAGGAGATAAGCTTTATGCGTTTAGAGAAAATAACATGGGTAGAAGCTGAAGAATATTTTAAAGATAATGATGTCGTTATTATCCCTATTGGTTCAATCGAATCTCATGGTCGTCATATGCCTTTAGGAACAGATACGATTATTCCTAATCGAATATTAGAATTAATTGAACAGAAAAGTGAAGTTTTAATTGCCCCTACTGTGCCTTATGGTAACACTGATTTTTTATCTTCATTTCCAGGAACTATATCTTTAGGTTATGATGTCACCTATCAAGTCTTATTAAAAATATTAGATTCTTTATATAAACATGGAGCTCGTAAATTTATTGTCTTAAATGGTCATGGTGGCAATAATTCTATTTTAGATAGATTATCAATTGATGCTGAAAATAGAGGTTGTTTATTAGCACAAATGAATTGGTGGACTATGGTATGGAATTTAGTTAATGA
>CACZTC010000125.1 GCA_902784015.1 uncultured Erysipelotrichaceae bacterium
ACATGCATACCCTCAATGTCTTCAGGTGATGTTTCTAGACGAAGTAGAACAACTTTCTTTCCTGCGTCAGCTTGCTTCTTAGCTTCTTCAGCTGTGAATACAACAGCGCCACTACCAGCGCCTGGTGAAGCGGCTAGGCCTCTAGCGATAACATCGCCTTGTTTAGCTTTTAAATCTTTTGCATCAAATTGTGGATGCAATAAATCATCAAGCTGCTTAGGCTCTACCATCAATAGAGCTTGATCTTTTGTTACTAAGCCTTCATTCACCATATCAACAGCTACTTTTAGTGCAGCTGCAGCAGTTCTTTTACCGTTACGTGTTTGTAACATATATAATTTGCCATGCTCGATTGTAAATTCCATATCTTGCATGTCATGGTAATGCTTTTCTAATCTTTGACAAATCTTTGTGAAATCATCATAAGCTTTTGGCATTGTTTTCTTTAAGTTTTCTATAGATTGAGGAGTACGTATACCAGCTACGACGTCTTCACCTTGAGCATTCATTAAGAATTCACCAAATAATTTCTTTTCACCAGTTGCAGGGTTACGAGTAAAGGCAACACCTGTACCGCAATCATCACCCATATTTCCAAATACCATTGATTGTACATTAACTGCTGTTCCCCAACTATCAGGAATATCATTCATACGACGATAATAGATAGCTCGGTCATTATTCCAAGAACGGAATACAGCTTCGATAGAACGAATCAATTGTACAGAAGGATTTTGTGGGAAATCTTCTTTTAAATTCTTTTTATAGAAAGCTTTAAACTTAGATGTTAATAATTCCATATCATCGCCATCTAAATCTAAATCATCTTTAATCTTCTTTTTCTCTTTAACTTCATCAATAATCTTTTCGAATTTAGATTTATCTAAACCCATAACTACATCTGAGAACATTTGAATAAATCTACGATATGAATCATAAGCGAATCTTTTGCTACCAGATTGTTTTTCAACAACTTTAACAACATCATCATTCATACCTAAATTTAAGATAGTATCCATCATACCTGGCATAGATGCTCTAGCACCAGATCTTACTGATACTAATAATGGATTTTTCAAATCACCAAGCTTTTTGCCTGTATAACTTTCCAACCAAGAAGTTTGTTTTTTGATTTGATTTTTGATTACATCATTAATCTTTTTACCATCTTTGTAGTAAGCAGTACATGCTTCTGTAGTAATAGTAAAACCTTGAGGAACAGGCATACCTAACTTTGACATTTCAGCTAAGTTAGCACCTTTACCTCCAAGCAATTCGCGCATAGAGCCATTGCCTTCAGAAAACTTATAAACGTATTTTTTTTCAGCCATAACGCCTCCCTTATTAACTATACAAAATTATAAATCAACTAGAAATAATTACAAGATTTTCGATATAAAAAGATTAATAAATAAAAACAAAAATAACACATGCTAGCATGTGTTATTCAAATATCATTTTTATATAACAATTAAATATATTTATCAATGAATTTAAAGATAGCTTCAAAATAACCATCACTCTCACTAGTTTGATTACCTTTAGCCTCTTCAATAGTTAATAATTCTTTTTCACTATTACATGCATAATAATTATCAAACACCATAGAGCCAGGAATTAATTCATCAAGCATACCATGTATAAATAATGTTGGTGTTGTGCTTTGTTTAAGCTGACGATTAGTACTAATTTCATTCAAAGAATAATTCAAAAAATATTTAACATATGCATTAACTGCAGGAAGTAATAATTGACCATCTATTTTCAAATATCTTTGAATTGCATGTTCAACAAAACTTTTAGCTTCTGAGAAAGCCCCATCTTCAATAGCACATTTAACATTATCAGGTATATACTCTCCTAAAGCATTTAAAACTGTAGACGCTCCTACATTTACTCCAAATAACGCAATTTCTGCTTTCTCATCAATTTTTATTAAATGATTAATCCAACCTAATAAATCATAATGCTCATTCCAGCCTAACCCTGTATAGGTACCTTCCGACATACCAGTACCTCTATTATCAATAACTAAAACATTAAATTCCTTTTTATGAGCTTCATAGATATAACGAAGCATATCTTTACTATATGAAGCAAAGCCTGGAACTATAATCATCCATTTATGACTATCCGGATAATTAGTTATTCTTATCGCATGTAATTTCAAATTATCATAAGAATCAATAAAATCATCATCACGATTAGAGTGATCATAGAATTCTAATAAATCCTCATTAAACTGTTCATCACTATTCTTATTAAATAATTTAGAATTTTTTAGGTCAAAGAGATTTCTAAACATATAGAAACCTAAACCCATATATGATGCTCCACCAACCAGAGCAGTTGTACCGACAACTTTCAATAATGTATGCTTCTTCTTTTTAGCCATAGCACTACCTCTTTATTAAACAAAATTATATATCATTTCTATTTCTTCTGTAACTCTGAAAGCCTTCCTACAATTATTTCGAATTGTTTTTCATAAGCAACTTGTTTATCTTTTTCTTCTTGTATTTTTTCTTTAGGAGCTTTAGCTAAGAAACCTTGATTATTAAGAATACCTTTACTACGCATTATTTCTTTTTCTAATCTATTCTTTTCTTCTGTTAATTTAGCTATCTCTTCTTCGGGATTACTCAAGTCGCTACTTGGTATGAATAAGCTACCATTATAAATTGTTTCTACTGCTAGATCTTCATCTACATTTTCAACTAAAGTCACTCTTCCCATTTTTTCTAGTATAGCTTTAATTTGTTCGCTCATTTGTAAGTTATTACCTTCTAAATCTTTTATTAATACTCTTAAATTATCAGAAGGTTTCATATTATTTAATGTTTTAACTTCTCTTATTTTTTGAATGGCTGATAATACTCTTTCCATATTCATGAAATAATTACTATTATCTTGTCCCTCATCATAAGTAGGCCATGTTTCTAATTGAATACTATCTTTTAAATGAGGAATTGATAAATATATTTCTTCAGTCACAAAAGGCATAAATGGTTGTAATAACTTAATAATATTATTAAGTGTATAAAGTAATACATTTTGTGCTGCCTTTTTAGATTTTTCATCGTCGCCATATAAAGTAGTTTTACTCATCTCTACATACCAACTACAAAAATCATTCCAAACTAATGAATATAATTCATTACCAACTAGAGCGAATTCATATTTATTCATATTATCTGTAACATGCTTGATCGTTGTATTTAATTTATCTAATATCCATTCATCAGCTTCAGATAGATTATCCAAAACAACATCTTCCATACTCATATCATCTGCTAAATTCATCTTCACAAATCTAGCAGCATTCCATAATTTATTAATAAAATTCCAAGCTGCTTCTACCTTTTCAGGAATATAACGCATATCTTGACCTGGGGTACTATTCGTTGTCAAAAAGAAGCGTAAAGCATCAACACCATATTGATCTATAACATCCATTGGATCAACACCATTACCTAAAGATTTAGACATTTTCCTACCTTCAGCATCTCTTATAAGACCGTGGATTAATACATCTTTAAAAGGTCTATTATTAGTGAAATGTCTTGCTTGAAAAGCCATACGTGCAACCCAGAAGAAAATGATGTCATAACCGGTTACCATTGTAGAAGTTGGATAATAACGTTTATAATCTTCAGTTTCATTAGGCCAACCTAAGGTTGCAAAAGGCCATAAAGCACTTGAGAACCATGTATCTAAAACATCTTCATCTTGATGCCAATTTTCGATATCATTTGGTTCATTTTCACCAACATACATTTCTCCTGTTTCATTATGATACCAAGCAGGAATTCTATGCCCCCACCATAATTGTCTTGAGATACACCAATCCTCAATATTTTCTAACCAAGAAACAAATGTCTTATTAAATCTTTCGGGATAGAATTTTATACATTCTGGATCTCCTTCAACTTGATGCTTTAAAACATCTTCAGCTAAAGGTTTCATTTTCACAAACCATTGTTCAGATAAATATGGTTCAACTACTGAATCTGTTCTTTCAGAATGTCCTACATTATGTACGATATCTTCTATTTTTACTAAATTACCTTCACTCTTAATTCTTTCTACTAACTTATCACGACATTCATATCTATCCAAACCTTCATATTCACCGCTTAGACTATTCATTGTCGCATCACTATTCATGCATATTGGTTTTTCTAAATTATGTCTTTCTGCTATTTCAAAATCATTAGGATCATGAGCTGGTGTACATTTCATTGCGCCTGTGCCAAATTCAACATCAACATATTCATCACCAATTATGATAATCTCTTCATGATTAGCAGGATTAATAGCTTTCTTACCAATTAAATGCTTATATCTTTCATCATCTGGATTAACAACAACGCATACATCACCAAACATTGTTTCAGGTCTAGTTGTTGCAACAGTGAATTTTTCATCACTATCAACTACTTGATAAGAAAAATAATACATTTTACCAGGATCATCTTTATATATAACTTCAATATTAGATAGAGCAGTTAATGCTTCTGGATCCCAGTTTATGATTCTATATCCTCTATATATCAATCCTTCATTATAAAGAGTAACAAAAACATGTTTAACAGCTTCATTAAAGCCGTCATCCATAGTAAATCTTTCTTTTGAATAATCTAAACTATTACCTAATTTAGCCCATTGTTTTCTGATTGTGCTAGCATATTCTTCTTTCCATGCCCATGCATGTTTTAAGAATTCTTCTCTTCCTATATCATATCTAGATATACCTTGTTCTTTAAGCCTAGCATCTACTTTAGCTTGGGTAGCAATACCAGCATGATCCATACCAGGAAGATATAACATATCTTTACCAAGCATACGCTGATAGCGAGAAATAATATCTTGTAAAGTATTATCCCAAGCATGTCCAATATGTAATATACCTGTTACATTTGGAGGTGGTATTACTATAGAATATGGATTCTTACTCTTATTACCAGCTTTAAAATATCCTTTTTCTTTCCATTCTTC
>CACZTC010000126.1 GCA_902784015.1 uncultured Erysipelotrichaceae bacterium
AAACATATAACCTATTTCTCTACCACCAACACCAATATCTCCAGCTGGCACATCCACATTAGGACCAATATGTCTTTGTAGTTCATTCATGAATGCCTGACAAAAGCGCATTATTTCTCTATCACTTTTACCATGAGGATCAAAGTCACTACCACCCTTTCCTCCGCCTATTGGAAGAGTAGTTAAACTATTTTTAAATATTTGTTCAAAACCAAGGAATTTTAAAATAGATATATTAACTGTAGGATGAAAACGTAAGCCACCTTTATAAGGACCTATTGCGCCATTGAATTGCACTCTATATCCTCTATTTACTCTAGCTTGTCCTTCATCATCTTCCCAAGCAACTCTAAATTCGATTACTCTTTCTGGTTCCACTAATCTTTCTAATAGAGCTTCCTTTTCATATTCTGGATGATTTTCAATTACTGTTTCTAAAGAAGTTAATACTTCTTCAACAGTTTGTAAAAATTCTTTTTCATAAGGATTTTTTTCTTTTGTTTCTTTTATTACTCTTTCTATATATGCGTTCATAATAACACCTCTAATAATGTAGTTATTTTACACCTTGTTTTTATTATAGAAAAGAAAAAACGCATCATTTAGATGCGTCTGTTATAGCTTCCCTTAGCCATAATAGATATAATTTTTCTTTATCATTAGAAGTTAATGGGAAGATTGTTCCAGCCACACTACCTTCTTTTTCACCACTTCCTGGATATATTCCTATATGTGTATAACCATCTAATTTATGTTTATCCGCTTCCACAAAGACATCAAGACGCGCATCCATTCTTTCTTCAAGCATCTCCATTCCTTTTATCACATAATCTTTATGATCTTTTGGTATACCAAAGAAATCTGCGCACTCTTCATTCATCTGCATTATTTCTGATTTATTATCACCAATCTTTACAATAGCCAAGCCCCCAACCATCTTATTCAATTGATTAACACTAATTAATCTAGCATCTATTAATTCATCAAAGTGAACATCTTCAATTCTTCTTGTTTCTTCTGTTGGTGTACCTCTTAGAATATTATCTTCATTCATTAAACTAATTGCATCTTCAACTGGCATAGGACGATAGAAATAGAAACCTTGGGCATAGCGACAATGCATACCAGTCAATTCATTAACTTGTTTATCTGTTTCAACCCCTTCAACCACGACAACCATGCCGATTAAATGGGCCATACGGATAACTGTTTCAACAATATCTCTATCTGCTCCTTCTTCATCCATGCCATCAATGAATTTCTTATCTAGTTTTAATACATCTACATGCATATCACGTAAAGAATTCAAAGATGAATAGCCTTTTCCAAAGTCATCCATTAATATTGTGAAGCCTTTAGAATGTAATTCAGAAACACTTCTTTTAATAATATCTGGGTCTTTAGCATAAGCACTTTCTGTTACTTCTAATTGTATGAGCTCATGTGGTAAATCATATTTATCTACTAAATCAATGACTGTTTTAGCAACATCACCAAAGTGGAAGTCCACTCTAGATACATTGAATGATATTGGTAAAGGATCTATATCATTATCAATTAATTGTCTTTGCAGTTTACATACTTCTTCCCAAATATATATATCTAAAGCATGGATATATCCAGTTTCTTCCATCAAATCCACAAAGACTGCAGGTGAAATAATATCATTATCTTTAACCCATCTCACTAATGCTTCAAAGCCTACTATTTTCTTTGAGCGCATATCAACTTTAGGTTGTAGATAGAAGATGAATTCTTTTTCTCTAATTGCTTTTTCAATATCCATTAATAATAATTGGTCTTGTTGAGAGCGAATATATTGTGATTCATCAAAGAAAGCAACATGGTTAGTATAATTATTTTTAACGCTACTAATAATTAATAAAGCTCTTTCATATAAGACTGAACTTGGAACGGTCTTATCATTTGTAACACATACACCAAAAGCAGGAACGAAACCATTAGCTAGATGTAAATCATCAATCTGTTCTTCAATCCAAGATCTAATACCCTCTTGTGTCATATCATCGCTTGGTATTAATAACATAAAATTATCGCCACCAATATAACCAGCCAAGCCCCCAAAACGATGTACTGCTTCTTTGACCATTTGGGCTGTCATCTCTAATAATTTATCACCAGCTTTACGGCCAAAAATGCTGTTATATAATTTGAAATTATTTAAATCAATTGCGATCATCGCTACAGCATAAGAATTTATTTTTTGTAGCCATATATCAGCACGACTAAATACTTCTTGACCACTATATAAATCAATATGCATATTATCAGTGCTAATAGATTCTTCTTTACCTTTTTGGTATAAATTTTGATGAAGAATACTTATATTTTTAATTGTGCTAATAACTTTAAAATCACCTTCATCTATATCAATAATAGATAAAGTCTCTCTAACCCATTCCCAAGATCCTTCATTATTAGGAATTCTATATTCAATAGATAATTCACCATTAGGTTGTGATTTAATAATATTCTTTACATTACTATCCCAGAAATAGTTATAGTGCTTTTGATCATCAGGGTGTACATATTTCTTCATGATTAATTGATATGTTTCTTGTAACATACCAACATTAGCTAAATATTGGAAATGATTATCATAGCGATATAATATGCGATAACTATTTTCATCAAAGTCCAAAACAGATATCAATTCTATTGTTTGAATTGGTGCATCTTCTTCATCGACATCCTTAGTTGCAACTCCACTACTTCGATAAAATGTACGTTTAGAATCAAATACTTTTAAATCTGCTTTTCTTAATAAAGCATCTATTGATGTACTCCAATTCTCCTCATATATATCGCCTAGTGCGATATCGATATTATTTTCTTTAAATATTTCTCTAACATTATTAATATGTTTTTGGAATATTTCTTCTTTTTGCCCAAATACTAATACAACAAATTCATCTCCGCCTAAACGATAGACATTATTATTACCAAATTCTTTGCTGAATACTTTAGCAATTTGAATTAATACATCATCACCAACTGATTCACCTTCAATATTATTTATTTCTTTTAGATTCAAAGCATCGCCATAAAGGATGCCAATAGGCTCACCTAGATTATGTTCCTCGCTTGCTAGATATACCCCTTGTCTATTACCTACACCTGTTAATTTATCTTGAATACCAACTTTTTCTAAACGATCTTTTAAGCGTAAGGCATTCATTAATTGGCCAAGAATGAAAGATAGAATTGCGATATCTTCTTCATAACTATGTAATATTTCTTGCGGTGTATTTTCTACACATAAGAAACCTAAAACATCTTGTTCAAAAGGAATATCTATCGCAATAAATGTTTTAACATTTCTAGCTTTTAATATTTCATATACAAAGCCATATTCTTCTTTGATATATTCAATATCATCTATATATAAAGCATCAATGTCTGGATTATCATCTAATAAATTATTAACGATATCACCAGGAACTTCATGAAGCATGTCCATTTCGCTAGTGATACCATCTTTGCACCATTCTCTATAATAGTTATAATCACCACGTCTATTTTTCGCAAAAACATAAAAACGATCACAGTTTAAAGTATTAGCTGCGCTTTCTACTAATTGATCGATTGCTTCTTCAGGAGTAGTTTTCTTAAGAGCTTTATAAAAACAATCCTGCATTGAATACAACTGATTGTTTTCTTTAATATTAACTTTCTTTGTCACAAGTCCCCCTCCCTATTTTTGTAGCAATATACATCTTACACTTATATTTTATAAGTTTTTTTTCGAAAAAAATGACATTTTGATTTTTAACTTATTATTCATCAAAAAAAACATGTTAGGATATTTATATGAAAAATATAAATAATCTTCTTAAGTCTTATAAAGACGAAAAATATCGCCTATTTTCATCCAAATTAATTCCAAATATCAATCAAAAATATATCATTGGTGTGCGTAGCCCTATTTTGAAAGATATTGCCAAAAATATGGATGATAAAAATATTAAAAAATATTTTTTAGAATTACCACATAAATATCATGAAGAAAATATGCTTCATGGCTACTTAATAAATAGAATAAAGAATTATGAAGAAACAATAAAAGAGATAAATAACTTCTTACCTTATGTAGATAACTGGGCAGTTTGCGATACAATCAAACCAAAATCATTTAATAAGAATCATAATTTATTAATCAAAGATATTAAAAAATGGCTAAAGTCTAAAGATATTTATACAAGAAGATTAGCGGTTAATATGTTGATGACTCATTTTTTAAATGATGACTTTAAAATAGAATATCTTGAATTAGTTAAGAAAGTTAAAAATGATGATTATTACATAATGATGATGTGCGCTTGGTATTATGCTACAGCTTTAGCTAAACAATATGATAGTACTATCATTTATTTTAATAAGCATCTATTAGATAAAGAAGTACATAATAAAGCAATTCAAAAAGCTATAGAATCATATCGTATTAATAATGATAAAAAAGAAATATTAAAAAAGCTAAAAATATCATAGTAGTGATATAATGCTCTATATATTATGAGCGAAAGTCTAATAGTAGAAAAAAATATCTTATTTAAAGAAGCTATCAAGATGGCTTGGCCAGCTGTTCTAGAAAGCTTTTTTATTTCTTTAGCTGGTATTATTGATACTTTCATGGTTTCAACCTTAGGTACTTTTGCAGTAGCAGCAGTTGGCTTAACTACGCAACCTAAATTTATTATGTTAGCTCCTTTCTTTGCGTGTAATATTGCTGTATCAGCACTAGTCGCGCGAAGAAGAGGACAAAATAATAAAAGGAACGCAAATGAAATATTATTAACTGCATTAACTTATGTATTTATCATGAATCTTATTATTACTTTAATTGGTTTCTTTTATGCCCCACAAATTATTAGATTATGTGGTTCTAATATAGATACCCATGATGCAGCAGTGACATATTTTAGGGTTATTACTTTAGGTATGTTTTTCAATGTTGTTTCTATTTCAATTAATGCAGCTCAAAGAGGATCAGGTAATACCAGAATAGCTATGACTACTAATATAACTTCTAGTATTGTAAATGTAATATTTAATTATCTACTTATTCAAGGCCATTTAGGTTTTCCAAGACTAGAATTATTTGGTGCTGCTTTTGCGACTGTATTAGGAACAGTTGTGGCTTTTGGGATGAGTTTACATTCTTTATTTGTTAAAACTAGCTATGTTTCTTTGCCTTATATCTATAAAGAAAAGATAAAACCAAAATTAGAAACATTTAGAAATATATATCGTTTGGCTATTAATTTCTTTGTGGAGAATATCGCGATGCGTGTTGGTTTTTTATTCACTGCAGTATTAGCAGCTAAACTAGGAACTGATGCTTTTGCGGTTCATCAAGTTGGCATGAATTTTTTGGGTCTAGGTTTCTCATTTGGTGATGGTATGCAAGTAGCTGCTGTTGCATTAATTGGTAGATCATTAGGCGAAAGACAATTAAAAAAGGCTAAAGAATATGGAAATGTTTGTCAACAAATCGGTTTATTTATTTCATTATTCTTAGCTTTTATTCTCTTCTTTTTTGGCAGATGGATCTTCTCTTTCTTCTTTTCTGATGCCTCCGTTTTAGATTTAGGAGTTATAGTTAGTAGATATATTATGGTTATTGTATTATTCCAAATATCACAAGTTATTTTTGGCGGTTGTCTTAGAGCTGCTGGAGATGCTAGATATACATTATTCTCTTCACTTATTAGTGTAACTTTTATAAGATCTATCACAACTTGGTTATTAGTATCTATCTTCTTATTTGGCATACATGGTGTATGGCTTGGTATATTAGCTGATCAAGTATCTAGATTCATATTATTATCAATTAGATTCAAACAAGGACATTGGGTAGAATTACAGATATAAAAATAAAGGATGAAGTATGAACAACAAACCTAATAATAATGAAGATAATATGGCTATTGGTATGGCTTTAGGACTATGCATTGGTGCAGCAATTGGATCTATCACAAAGAATATTGGCTTATGGATTTCGGTAGGCTTATGTCTAGGTGTAGCCTTTGGTAGCGCCTTTAGTAACTCAGATAATAATGAAGCTTTAGATAATATTATTATCAAATTTAATCGCGAAGCAGTATGTATGGGTGATGATATTTATAATGACATCTATAAGATTGAAATGCCAGCTAATGCCGCTCTTGGTGATCTAATGAATGTAGTTAGATATGGCGGTAGTGGAAATGACTGGCATATTACTTCTGGCTATAAATGGGATATATACACAAATATTGGCAAAATCGCCACCATTAATCCCCAAATAGAAAAAGTAATATATTATGAAAAAAAGAAGGACACTCTTTTATCTGACTTAGACATTAAATGGATATATGCGGCACGGGAAATAGATGAAATAGATATTAATAGATTAGAAGATATTTTTAGAGACTAATAAAAAATATAAATAAGTATTGTTTTGTGAATAAATATATGATATTATCCTAAGGCACGGCGCGTTGGTGAAGCGGCTTAACACACCGCCCTTTCACGGCGGCACTCACGGGTGCGAATCCCGTACGCGTCACCATATTATAAGAAACTCAATCATTAGGTTGAGTTTTTTATTGCACTTTTTA
>CACZTC010000127.1 GCA_902784015.1 uncultured Erysipelotrichaceae bacterium
AAAATCATTTCTGCTTAACCCATTATCTGCATTTATAACGCCTACTAAAGTAACCTTAGGGAAATCTAAACCTTTAGATATCATTTGTGTACCAAGTAAGATATCAGCTTCATAATTACCAAATCTCTCTAATAAGATCTTATGACTATTCTTCCTAGTCGTAGTATCCCTATCCATCCTAATGATTCTACTAGTTGGATATAAATCTTTTAATTCTTCTTCAAGCTTTTGCGTTCCATAACCAAAAGTCGAAAAACCAGCATTACTTTTACATTTAGGGCAAATTCTAGGAATATCTAATTCTGTAGCACAAGTGTGGCATTTCAATCTTTTGATATTCTTATGATAGCTCATAGCTATATCACAATGTGGACAAACAATAGCTTCCCCACAATCTTTACATTTCAATACCGAACTAAAACCACGCCTATTCAGCAATAGAATGATCTGTTCATGTTTATTTAATCTTTCTATGATTTTTTCATTTAATTCTTTAGAAATAATATTATGTGAATTACTAAAATGATTCTTCATATCAACAATAGATATATCAGGTAATCTTTCATTAATACGATTAGGCATTTCTAATAAATGATATATATTTCTTTTAGCTCTAGCATATGATTCTAATGAAGGCGTAGCTGAACCTAAAATAACTTTACAATGATGATATTTACCTCGATATATAGCTATATCTCTTGCATGATAACATGGTTCATTATCTTGTTTATATGAATGGTCATGTTCTTCATCCATTACTATTAAGCCTAGCTTTTCAAAAGGCAAAAAGATTGCAGATCTAGTTCCAACAATAATATTCGCTTTACGCTTTTTAACTTTTTGATATTGTTCATATTTTTCTTGAGGACTTAAGCCACTATGATAAATTGCTAAACCAGTATTAAATCTTTTAGAAACTCTATCTATCATTTGCGGAGTTAAACCAATTTCAGGAACTAGGATTAAAACTTGTTCATTATTATTTAATACTTCTTCAGCTAATCTTAAATATATTTCTGTTTTACCACTACCTGTAACACCTTTTAATAAATAAATATCATCATAACTATTTTGTATTTCATTAATTATCTCTTTTTGTTTATCAGTTAAATCTAATCTATTAATTTTAGGCTTATCATCAGATATTTCATTTGCTTCTCTTTCAACTTCATATATTGTAATAATTCCTTTATCTACTAAAGCTTTAACTTGATTTGGGTATTCTTTTCTAAAGCTTGAATATTTTATAGGAGCTTTATCTTTAATATATAAAAAAGCTTCTAATTGTTTAGGACTCAATTCTGCTTCTATATCATTGACTTTAACCCATTTTTCTTTGACAGCTTTATTCTTATTACTTTTTGGTTTAACAATTGAAGGTAGCATTGTTTGAAAACATGAAATTGTAGGTGCTAATGTATTATCTTTCATCCATAAAGCTAAATCATATAATTCATCACTTAATATGCTTTCTTCATCTAATACTTCAATTATATTTTTTAATGAATATCCTAATTCATTTTCTAAGTCTTCTATTGGTCTTATTATTTCTTCAACTTTTTCAACAAAACCAATTACTTTTTTATTACCAAAAGGCACTAATACTCTAGCGCCTTTTACAACATAATCATAATTACATAAATAAGTAAAAGTATTATCTAATTTCCTAACAGGATGTTCTATCCAACATTCAATAATCTTCACAAAATTCATTATAACAAAAAAAGATGCTGCATATAGTTATGACTATATGCAGCCTACATAAAATAAAATGTCGGCATACACTTAACACGGATGTAATCATGTATGCACATCCTCGGCCTCCTTCCAAAGAGTTTAAGTATGACGGCTAAGAACATCATACAATTATCCAAGAATGTTTGAACTAACAGGAAATGAACCCGCTATTCGTTAAATAATTTATAACAAATTTTATATACTTTTTCAACAAAAATTTTCTTAAAAAGATTAACCAATTGAATCACTCATATCTATCTTTAATAATTGATTTAATTCAACTGCATATTCCATTGGTAATTCTCTTGTGAATGGTTCTAAGAAGCCCATGATAATCATTTCTGTAGCTTGATTTTCATCTAAGCCTCGAGACATTAAATAGAATAATTCATCTTCAGATACTTTTGATACTTTGGCTTCATGTTCGATTGTCGAAGTATTATTCTCATTAATATTTAAGGGGATAGTATCACTCTTACTAATATCATCTAATATCAAAGTATCACATTCAATTTTAGCTTTAGCATAATCTGCATTCTTAGAGAATCTAATCCAATCTCTAAAATTTGTTATGCCACCATTTCTTGAAATTGATTTAGATACAATTGATGATGATGTATGTGGTGCTAGATGAATCATTTTAGCTCCTGTATCTTGATATTGATCTTTTGATCCAACAGCAATAGATATACATAAACCACGGGCATATTCGCCTGCTAATATACAAGCTGGATATTTCATAGATATGCGTGATCCAATATTTCCATCAATCCATTCCATCACGCCACGCTCTTCAACTTTAGCTCTTTTCGTTACCAAATTCAAAATATTATTTGACCAGTTTTGAACTGAAGAATAACGACACTTAGCACCTTTTCCTACAAATACTTCAACAACTGCAGCATGCATAGAATCTTTTGAATATTGCGGAGCTGTACATCCTTCAACATATGAACACTCTGCACCATCATCAACGATAATAATACTTCTTTCAAATTGTCCCATCGCTTCCGAATTAATTCTGAAATATGATTGTAATGGTTTATCTAATTTGACTCCTTTAGGAACATAAATAAAACTACCGCCAGACCATACAGCACTATTCAAAGCAGCTAATTTATTATCACTAGCAGGAACTATAGTAGCGAAATATTTCTTAAATAAATCTGGATATTCTTTTAAAGCACTATCAATATCTAAAAAGATAACACCCTTTTCTTCAACTTCTTTTAACATATTATGATAGACAACTTCTGATTCATATTGGGTCGTAACGCCTGCCAAATATTTTCTTTCCGCCTCAGGTATACCTAATTTTTCAAATGTCGCTTTGACTTCTTCTGGTACATCATCCCAACTTTTCTCTGTATCTTCAGAAACTTTTTTATAATATGTAAAATCTTGGAAATCTATATCTGATAAATCAGGTCCCCAAGTTTGCATTTCCATCTTCTCAAATATATGAAAAGCATTGAGGCGAAAGTCCCTCATCCACTCAGGCTCATTTTTATATTCTGATATCTTTCTTACTACTTCTTCATTAATACCTTTACCAGTATCAATAATAGATGCGACATCATCATGAAAGCCATATTTATAATCATCTTGAGAATATATAGCTTCTATATCTTTATTCTTATCATTCATTCTTTAGGCTCCACTTCTTCAATCATTTCCTGTATCGCATTCCAACCAATAGAAGCACATTTAATACGATTTGCTTGTTTATATACATTCTTAAAAGCTATAGCTTCTTCTAAGATATCTTCATCATATTCTTTGCCATCAAGCATCTTAAAATATTCTTCAACTATTACCTTAGCTTCAGCTAATGTTTTACCAATTAATAAATCGCTCATCATTGAGGTACTAGCTGTACTTATCGTACATGCAACCCCATCAAACTGAATATCCTTAATAATGCCATCTTTGATATAAGTTTGAACAGTTATATCATCAATACAGCTTTCACTAGCCATATGTCTAGATAAATATCTATCATCTTTAACTAATTTATGGTTATGTGGATATTGATAATGATCCATTATTAATTCTCTTAATATAGTTGCATCATTTAAATAATCACTTTGTTTAGACATAAATCCTCCTAAAAAAAGATATCTATAACCGATTCCTTGGTTATATTCTTAACTACTTCAATAAATTTATCTATTTCCTCAAAAGTATTATAGAAATAGAAAGAAGCTCTAATTGTTTGATCGCTATTAATTACTTCATGCAATATTTTGGCACAATGATTACCTGAACGTACTGCTATATTATGAAAAGCTAAATAGCCTGCAGCATCTTGCGCAAAAATATCCTTTATATTAAATGTGATTACTCCAGAATCATTAGTTTCGTTATATATAATGACACTATCAATTTCTTTCATTTTATTTAGACAATAAGCTCTTAATTCTTTTTCATATTCATGAATATTCTCTAAACCAATATCCATTAAATATTCGCAAGCTTCACCCAAGCCAATAACACCTTCAATATTTGGAGTACCAGCTTCAAATACTTCAGGAGCTTTTTTTAATTTTATTGAGCCATCTGAATAATAACGAGCATTCATCCCGCCACCCAATAATATTGGCTCAATACTCTCTAAAAGATTATATTTTCCATATAGAACACCAACCCCATCAGGGCCACACATTTTATGGCTAGAAAAAGCCATAAAATCAATATCTAATTCTTTGACATCTATTGGCTGATGGCCAATTGCTTGAGCAGCATCTATACTAACTAAAGCATTAAATTTATGTGCTATTTGGATTATTTCTTTTAATGGTTGAATAGAGCCTAAGACATTAGTGACCATAGCTATCGCAACCAATTTAACACTCTCATTCATTAATTCTTTATATGAATCAAGATTTATATTGCCTTCAATATCTACATCAATATATTTAATTTCTACACCCTTTTCATCTTTTAAACGATATAGTGGTAAAAGATTGCTGGCATGTTCAGCTTTAGTTGTTAGAATCACATCACCTTCTTTTAAATACTTTTTACCAATACCATAATAAATCTGATTCAAAGCGGCTGTATCATTAGCTAAAAAAGCTATTTCTTTAGCTTCGGAATTAATTAATTTAGCTACTTTTTCTCTAGTTTGATGATAAGCTTTATCAGCTAATATAGCTGTTGGATAATCTCCTCGTTCAACATTACTTGTATAATTCTCATAAAAAGAAAGAATAGCATCTATTACTCTTTTAGGCTTATAAGTTGTTGCGCCATTATCAAAATAAATTAAGTCAGGATGATTAATTATCATAGGAAAATCTTGTCTGATCTTTTTAACATCTATCATATATTCTCTAATTTCCTTTCTAAAGCATCCTTCAAACTATTTTTTAATTCTTCATCTTTAATATTATCGAAAATAGGATAAAGATAACCTATACTAACAAGCGAAGTACAATCTTCAAAAGATAAACCACGTGACATTAAATAATATAATTTATCTTCATCCATTCTACCTATAGACATAGCATGACTTGCTTTAACATCATTTTCATCTATTAATAATTCTGGTAGTATCGTTGTTTTTTGTGTTTCACCAAAAGATAAAGCACGAGATGTTTGGTGTGATTCAGCTTTTTTAGCGCCATTATTTATTTTACCTATAGCATCTATCATCAATCTTCCATCTTTTAATACAACTGCATAATTATTTAATTCACCCATTGTATATTTAGCTTTATTTTCAACTATTAAATTATAATTTTTATTCGCATTTACTAAGCTTGCAGAATTAATAACACCACGCGATGATATTTCATTTAATGAAATATGCGAATTTCTATTAGTAGTAGCATAATTAAATTCACTATAAGAAATAACTAATTCACTATTCTCTTTTACCTCATAATTCTCATTAGTATTAATTTCATGATCACTATCATTATGATAAAAAATAGATACTTTAATATCTTTATCAAGATAGCATTTGATATCCATATTATTTATCTTTTTAATATTAAAAAAGATATTGGCATCATGATGACAGTTTATTATTAAAGCTAAATCTTCATTACTATCTACCAAATATTTTTCATCATTATTAATATTTAATTCTTTACTTTTATTAATAATATCCATTTATTATTCACTTTCCTTAATAACTTCTTTAACAGCGCATACTCCAATTGATGTAGGCCTTTTTACCTCTTCCTTAATTGGATCAATATTCAATTCTTTATAAATCCAATCGTAGCCCTCTTCATCGATTCTTCCGAATATATCAGCTCCGCCTTCCATTACGATTTTTCCATCAATTAATACATGGGTGAAATTAGGCTTTAATAATTCTAAGAATCTTTCATAATGCGAAACTATAATCATAGCCATATTTGTTTCTTCTTTAAGTAACTCTAAAGACTTAGCAACTAAATGAATAGCATCAACATCTAACCCACTATCAATTTCATCTAACATAGCTAGACTAGGCTTAAGCATTTTCATTTGGACTATTTCATTTCTCTTTTTTTCGCCTCCTGAGAATCCTTCATTTAAGAAACGATGAGCTAAATCATCTTTCATCTCTAATTCTTCAATTGATTTCTCAATTTCTTTGATAAATTTAAATAAAGATATTGGCTTTTCACTACGTACATTCATAGCCGCTCTTAAAAAATCACTATTAGTAACGCCTGGAATTTCTTGGGGATATTGCATACCTAAAAATACACCTAATATACTTCTTTCATTAACCGGTAAAGCCAATAAATCTTGATTATCATAAATTATGCTACCTTCAGTTACTATATATTTAGGATCACCCATAATAGCAGCTAATAAAGTAGATTTACCATTACCATTAGGGCCCATCAAAGCATGTATTTCGCCTTCATTAACAACTAAATCTATACCTTTTAATATTTCTTTATCATCTACACTAACATGTAGATTCTTTATTTCTAATCTTTTCATATCATCACCTTTTTATTTCTAGAGCATTATATCACTAAAGTTAAAAAGTTAAGTGAAATACTATCCTGCCTGATAAGAAGCATAATATAAAGATTAATATTTAGTATAAATTGCAAAAGATACCTTCATATCCTATAATAATAAAGCGTTTTTGAAAGGAGATATTATGCAAAACTTCTTAAAAAAGAACTGGTTTGTAGGTTTAATTGTATTAGTATTTACCGGTTTTAGTATTTTCTATATATATGATACTAATAAAGGTAAATTAAAAGGTAAAACAATAAATGGTGAAGATGTTGTATATTCTATTAATGATGAGGATATAACCATCTCTTCTTTTTATGATGAATTATATAAAACAAATGGCTCTAATTCATTATTAACATTATTTGAAAGCACTGTTGCAAATGCAGGTATAACTACCACAAATGAGATTAAAGATAATGCTGAAGCTCAAGCTTCAAGTATTATATCTAGTTTCCAATCTCAATATGGTACTGCTTATGAAGAATATCTAGAAAGTGCTTTAGCTGAGACTGGTTATACTGATCTAGTAGATTATTTAATAGTTTCTGAAAAGCTCAATAAAATTACCGCTGACTACGCTAAAGCAAATTTTGATGACTTAATGATTAGAGATATTTCTTATATCTTAATTAGATTTGAGAATCCAGGCGAACCTGGTGATGAACCAACAGAAGATGAAAAAGTTCGTATGAAGGCAGTTGATGATGCTTTAGCATCTGGTAAAACATTTGCGGAAGTAGCTGCTGAATATTCTGAAGATGAATCTA
>CACZTC010000128.1 GCA_902784015.1 uncultured Erysipelotrichaceae bacterium
AAGTGGTATTTGTAGGAGTACTCGGTTGTGTAGGGACACTAGTTTGACTACTCTTTTTATCTTCCTTATCAACTTTCACAACCTGCCCATTAGATGCATTAACATCAATTTCATATTCTACAGTGCCTACATTGAATTCAATTTCATATAGATTATCATCTTTATCATATTCAATCTTATATCCTGAAATACTTGAAGCACTGACCCCAACATAATTGAGAGCGTTTGACTTAGCTTGTGCTTGTGATATTGTGCTAGTTGTTTGTGCTGGTTGTTGAGAAGAATTAGGTGTAGATGATACTGAACCTACTTTCTTATCTTCTTTTTCAGCTTTTATAACAGCACCACTATTTGCATCAATTGTGATGTCATATTCTGTATTACCTGAATAGAATTCGATTTCATAAACTTGAACACCATTTTCTCTATCAACTTCAAGTTTATAATTTGTAATATTATTCGCATTTACTGAGAAATAATTACATGCGATTGTTTTAGCTTGAGCTTCAGAGATTTTTGAAGTAGATGACTGAGAGGAAGAAGGAGAAGACGGAGTTGTAGTAGTAGGTTGCGATTGACTTGAATTAGCGCTGCTCACTCCTTTTTCTTTTATTTCTTTATCTAAGATCTTTCCTGTTAAAGCATCTATTTCATAATCATATTCAGCATTATTCGCTTTGAATTCAACTTCATAAACCATTAAGCCATCATCGAAATCTAATTCAACTTCTATATATGAAGCATTTGCTTTACTTACGCCTGCATCGTCAAGTGCTACTTGCAGAGCTTTAGTTTCACCTATATAAGCTTTATCGCTGGCTTTACCTTTAATGGTGATTTCATTACTATCTTTTTTCTTTAAAAGGTTTAATTCATTAATTGATAATTTAGATAAATCTTCAAACTTATATGTTGTAGATTCATTCATTACTTCCATGATCAATTGTGCTTTACCTTGTGAGATATGATATTCTTCAGCTAAAGACTTAATATTGTCATCTTCATTAACAGTCTGGGCTAAAACTGAACTTTCAAATGCATTGGTTCCTAAGATCTTTTCAATCTCTTTTAATAATTCTTCTTCTAGTGTTTTAGCTTTTTCTTTATCATTACTATCAACACTTAAGAGAATTGAATTTCTTATTTCTGATAAATATCCTTGTCTTAACATTGAACCTATTAAAGCATTTAATGTTACTTTAATATCACTTCCTTTTAGATCCATATCATCTAATATAGCTTCACCATCAGGATTATTAGCGATAACACCAACTACTTTATTATTTCTATTTAGATCTATTTCAATACTTGGATTTACATCTAATGATACTTTTGCGTTAACTGCGTTATAGAAATTATTGAAAGATAGAGCTGAGAAGAATAATACTAATGACATAGCTAAGGCTAAAGCAGGTCTATACCATCCAATACTTTTCTTATCATCTTTGACTACCATTGCATCTTCTATTTCAACTGTTTCGATATCTCTTAATATTTCATGTATTTGATTCTTCTTTATGTTATTAACGGCGCTAAGAAGATTTTTTTCAATCTGATTAGTTGTCATATTATTTGTCCCTTTCTAATACAAGCCTCAATTTTTTAATAGCGCGATTATATTTTGATAACACAGTCGCTAAATTTTTATCCATGACTTGTGATATTTCTCTATGTTTTAGTCCTGCAACTGCATGCAGGTAAACAATTTGTCTTTCTTCTTCAGAAAGTATCATCATACTTTCTCTAAGAGTCATTCTTTCTTCATTAGATAAATTTTCATTATCTACTAACATCCATTCTTCTATTTCAATATTGGCATTCCTATTCTCTTTTCTTAATCTTTCTAAACAAAGATTCCTTGTAATCGTTAATATCCAGGCCAAAGGTTTCCCTTGTTTCTTATAATTCCGACATGATTGGTATATCTTTAAATAACAATCATGAACTATATCTTCCGCATCGCTTTTATTTTTCATCATTGATAAGGCATAACCAAAAATCGCTGTACTAGTTTCTTCATACAATACTTCTAATTTTTCTGTTTTTCCTTTGGCGATGTCTTCAATTAGTTCTTCGATATTAACTATTGGCATCTTTTCATTAGTAGCGCTCATTGTCACCTCATAACTAGTCATTTTTTCCGCCTTTCACTAAATTAATGCAGATATCCTCATTTTTATTGCATGAAAAACGAATATTTTTTTAATACTATCTTAAATAACATTATTATTTCAATATTCATGTTAAAAAAAGTGATTTTTACAACCACTTTTCCATTTTTATTCTATTCTTCAAATATCTTTCTTTTATCTAATTCTTTAATTAAGAAATATCCAATAATAACCGCAATTAATTCACCTATTGCGACATAAGTACCATTTATTATTGTGCCTAATAATATATTATCTGGCATAAAAATGAAGGCTAATTCTATACCCACAAAGATCGCATTGAAGATAACTGGCATAAGAATAGCTAATAAAGGAATGCCCTTTACTTTTTTATTTCTTAATAAATATGTACAATTCGCTGCTAGAAATGTAGCTAATGTACCAATTATCAAATCAATTAAGCCAGTAGGATTCATTCCTGTCATTAGACCTATTAAGTTAGCTAAAAAACAACCTAATGTAACACCCCATATAGCTGGTTGAAATATGAGTGGTAATAAGGTTAAAGCCTCAGCTATACGTACTTGAATCTGTCCATAAGCGATATTTGATAAACCAGGAATGAAACATAAGCCTGCATATATAGCCGCAATCATTCCAATTCTTGTAATTGTTTTATTGTCCATTTTTTTCTCCAAACTAATAGTCAGCTTTCGCTGACTATTAACTTTACACCTATCTACTTGTAACGCGCAAGCGGTTCATAGCTTTTTCTAGAGCTAATTCAGCTCTTTCATAATCAATTTCAGGATCTTCGCTATGCCCTAATCTCTCTTCCGCTCTGTGTTTTGCTTCCTCAGCGCGGCCAATATCGATTTCTTTTTTATTCTCAATAGCGTCTGTCAAAACTTCTGCTAAATTATCACGGAAATAGAAAAGTCCTCCAGCTACTGCATATTCTTCCCTCTCACCATTTTCAATTGTTGACATTAAACCAATTTTTAACATTGTCACAATTGGTACATGATTTGGAAGAACACCTCTAGCGCCATCCGTAGATTCTATATTGATGATGGAGGTATCCATCTCTTTATAAACCCCTTCCGGAGTCACTATACGACAATGTATCATTTAAGGCTCTCTGCTTTCTTAACTACATCCTCGATTGTACCTACACTCATAAAGGCGGCTTCAGGTAAATCATCATATTTACCATCTAATACTTCTCTAAAGCTTCTTACTGTATCTTCTAATGGTACATAGATACCTTTCAAGCCTGAGAATTGTTCAGCAACAGAGAATGGTTGTGATAAGAAATTACGAATACGTCTAGCTCTATTAACTATTTTCTTATCATCTTCACCTAATTCATCCATACCAAGAATAGCGATAATATCTTGTAATTCTCTATATCTTTGGAGAATCTCTTGAACTTCACGAGCTACATTGTAATGTTCTTCACCTATTACAAGTGGATCAAGCATACGGCTGCTTGAGCCAAGTGGATCAACGGCAGGATAAATACCTAAAGCCGCAATAGATCTATCTAATACTAATCTAGCATCCAAGTGTGAGAAGGTTGTCGCTGGCGCTGGGTCTGTTAAGTCATCGGCTGGTACATAAATGGCTTGCACAGATGTAATAGACCCTTGATCAGTACTAGTAATTCTTTCTTGAAGTTGGCCCATCTCTGTAGCTAATGTTGGTTGATAACCAACGGCACTAGGCATTCTACCTAATAAAGCAGATACTTCTGAACCAGCTTGGGTGAAACGGAAAATATTATCGATGAATAATAATACGTCTTGATGATCTTCATCTCTAAAATGTTCTGCCATAGTAAGAGCGCTTAAAGCAACTCTCATACGAGCTCCTGGTGATTCATTCATCTGACCATATGTTAGAACGGTATTCTTTAATACCCCAGATTCTTTCATTTCGTTATACATGTCATTACCTTCACGTGTTCTTTCACCAACACCCGCAACGACACTTCGTCCACCATGTTCAATAGCGATATTATGGATTAATTCTTGCATGAGGACAGTCTTACCTACACCGGCTCCACCAAATAAACCAATCTTACCACCTTTAGAATAAGGACATAATAAATCAATAACTTTAATACCTGTTTCTAATATTTCAGAGGTTACTTGTTGTTCAGCAAAAGTTGGTGCTTCTCTATGGATAGGCATATATTTATTAGCTACTACTTCTCCTAAGCCATCAATTGGTTCACCAAGCACATTAAACATTCTGCCCAATACTTCATCACCAACTGGTACTTTTATAGGACTTTCAGTATCTTCGCATTCCATCCCTCTCACAAGTCCATCAGTAGAACTCATCGCGATACAGCGAATAATATCATCACCAATATGTTGAGCTACTTCAGCTATCATATATTTATCTTCGCCATTTTTTATCTTTATCGCATTTTTGATTGATGGTAAATGTTCAGGATCAAATCTTATATCAATAACTGGACCAATTACCTGTACTATGCTTCCTACTACACTCATATCTAACCTCTTTCTATACGGCTGCTGAGCCGCCCACAATTTCTGTAATTTCTTGTGTTATATTAGCTTGTCTAACTTTATTGTATTCAAGTAATAATTCTTCACTTAATTCATCCGCATTATCTGTCGCTGTCTTCATCGCTACTCTTCTACTTCCTTGTTCGGCAGTAGTTGATTCCATCCAATCTGCATAAGCAACATCTGTTATCATCATTGGAATTAAATCATTTAGGATTGTCGTAGCATCAGGTTCAAATAATGTTTCCGCTTTTAAACCTCGACTAACTTCTTCTTCAACTTCTTTTTTATCTAATTCACATGGCAACAAAACATCAAAGCCAGCTCTAAATGTCATCGTATTCACAAATTTTGTATATAGTAATTGAACTTTATCTACTTCTTTATTAATAAATAAATTTGTGCCATCTTCGACTGCTTTCTTTAATGTTTGGAAATCTAATTTATCAGAAGATATAGCTTTGTCATTTAGAATATTGAAACCTTCTTCTTTAAATGTTCGATATAAAGATGTCCCAATAATATAAATTGGATCTTCTTTATTAAGATTATCTTTAGCTAGCTTTAATACATTTTGGTTATAGCCTCCACATAAGCCTAAGTCCGAACAAAAAATTATCGTCATCGCTTTATTACCACTAACTTCTTTTCTAATAAAGTTACATTGGATATCTTGATTATTAGCGACGATTTCATCTACTGTTTCTTTTAATCTAGTGGCGTATTCACGATTATTTTCCATTTTATTGCGTTGCTTAAAAAGCTTCGCATTCGCTATCATTTCCATAGCTTTAGTAATCTTACGCGTAGATTTAACTGATTTAATCCTTGTTCGTAATGCTTGCGAGGATTGTGCCATTGTTAATTAACTCCCTTAACTAAAGTTAGTTGTTCTAAAACTTTCTGCATTCCTTTTTTTATTGTCTCTTCTAATTCTTGAGAAACAACACCTTTTTCTTCTATTTCATTTATTACTTCACTATATTCTTCATGGAAGGTACGATGTAATGTTTTTTCAAAGCGACTAATATCATCGCTTTCAAAACCATCCATATATCCATTCTTAGCTGCATATAATGAAAGAACTTGTTCACTCATTGACATTGGTTGATATTGTGGTTGTTTTAATAATTCTGTTAACATCGCACCATGATCCAATATCTTTTTCGTTGTTGCATCTAGGTCTGAACCAAATTGTGCAAATGACAACATTTCATTATATTGAGCTAAATCTAATTTAAGTGTTGATGATACTGATTTCATCGCTTTAGTTTGGGCACTAGAGCCAACACGTGAAACTGATAAACCAGAATCAACTGCTGGTCTAACACCTGAAGCAAATAAATCAGATTGTAGGAATATTTGTCCATCAGTAATAGATATTACATTTGTAGGAATATAAGCTGAGATATCTCCTGCTTGTGTTTCAATGATAGGTAAAGCTGTTAAAGAACCGCCACCTAATTCATCATTTAATTTAGCTGCTCTTTCTAATAATCTACTATGTAAATAGAATACATCACCTGGATAAGCTTCTCTTCCTGGAGGTCTTCTTAATAATAATGACATGGTACGATAAGCTACTGCATGTTTAGATAAATCATCATAAACAATTAAGACATCTTTTCCTTCTTCCATCCATTCTTCACCCATTGCGCATCCTGCATATGGCGCAATATATTGAAGTGGTGCAGATTCAGATGCTGATGCATTAACGATAGTTGTATATTCCATCGCATCATTCTCTCTTAATTTTTGAACTAAACGCGCAATCGTACTTTCTTTTTGACCTATCGCAACATATATACAATTAACATTCTTACCTTTTTGGTTAATGATTGTATCAATCGCAATCGCTGTCTTACCAGTTTCTCTATCTCCAATGATTAATTCTCTTTGGCCTTTACCAATAGGAATCATGGTATCAATAATCTTTAAGCCAGTCATTAAAGGTTGGCAAACAGAGCGTCTAGTCATAACACCTGGCGCAACTCTTTCAATCGCTCTGGTTTTGGTATAAGGAATATCACCTTTATTATCAATTGGTTGTCCTAAAGAGTTAACTACTCTACCTAAAAGGCCATCACCAACAGGCACTTCCACAATTCTTCCTGTTCTTCTAACTTCGTCGCCTTCTTTAATAGTAGCGTCTTGACCTAATAGAACGACACCAATATGGTCTTCCTCAAGGTTTAAAACCATGCCCATAACTTCATTAGGGAATTCCAACAATTCTGAAGCCATAGCCTTATCTATGCCTTGAACCAT
>CACZTC010000129.1 GCA_902784015.1 uncultured Erysipelotrichaceae bacterium
CAGGTCTTCCCCAACCTTTACCTTTAGATGTTTCTTTATCTGTTGGAGTTTCCCAGTCTTCTTCATAGTCTGTACGACCATCTGCATAACATACTGTGATATCAACTTGTTCAGCTGCTAATTTTTGGAAAGCACCTGCATAGTTGTCTTGAATTGTATGAGATAAATCTGTTAATTTCTTACCATCATAGTTATCCATTAACCACATTGTTGGGAAAGAGTAACCTGCGTTACTAGATGGGTTACTAGAAATACACCATGTAGCACTATTTAAGTCATCCCAAGTTAGTTTTTCGCCATTAGCTACTTTTGCAGCTAATTCTTGACCTTTTGGAGAAGGACCAGCATAAATTAATGCTTTATAATAAGCTACTTGTGGACCATCACGCAATGTTTTATTTTCTACACCATTCCAATCTTGTGGATTTTCAGAGTCATTAGATAGACCAGCACGTGTAGCTGTTAAGATAACGTCTGTTTCATCAGAATATAAAATGTATGTTCCTGATGGTAACCATGCTAAATCAACTGAACCAGCTGATAGAGCTTCACCAGCAGCTTCGAATGAACTACTTACAGAAATGTCAACGTTCTTAATTGTGTAACCACGTTTGCCCATTTCTTCGATTAATAGATCACCTAAGCCATCTGTTGTAGTGATGATTTCTTCAGCAGGTCTTGATGGAACGAATTGTAATTTTAGTTCATCAAATTCTTTTGTTGCAGAAGAACCGCCACCGTTTGAGCTACAACCAACTAATAATGTTAGTGCTAAAGCTGCAGCCAATAATTTTTTCATGTTCATTTTAAATTCCCTCCTTCGAACATTAAAGCCTTATAGTATAACTTAATTATATTCTTTTTGAAAGCGCTTTTAATAAATATTTAATAAAACTAAAAAATATTATATAAAAAGATGAAAAATATTGTAATTATTTACATTTTATTACCTTTAGATATGCGATAAAGAAGGGGAATAGGATAAATATGGATGATAAAAAAAGATTATATAAAGAAATCTTCTATAAACTTTCCATCTGTATTAGGCATATCAAAGCCAATCATTTTAGCCATGCTTATAGCTTCATCAACCATATTAGCGCTATGAACAACAACTCCTTTTTTTATGCTTGGGCCACTAGCTATAAATAATGTATGTTCTTCTCTTTCGGGACTTCCACCATGACTGGCTTTACCAATAATATGATCGCCGGGTAATTGAGAGCGCCATATGCTTTCGATGCTCATATCATTCATATAATCAAATGTAATATTTCTTTTACTTTCAATGACGAAATCAAAAGGACCTTCAAGATGATATCTTTCTTTCATTTCTTTTTTATCTAAGACATAACGCAATTGAATATCTTTATCATCTTTTAAAGAGTCTAAAAATTCTTTAAGTTTCTTTTCCATTATGCTATCTTCAGGATTAGCTAATTCAATAAAACAAGTTAAGGCAGCTGAGTGCGCATATGCATCACAAGAGATAATATTGCCATCATCATCGCAGCTAATAAAGCCAGCATCATATAATACTTTATTCATATTTAATACATCATCAATATTAGTTTGACCATGATCTCCCATAATAACGATATGAGTATTATCAATATCGCCATATTCTTTGATTGCTTCAAGAATTAATTTCAATTGTTCATCGTGGATTTCTAATTGTTTTTGGGTTTCTTTGGCATAAACACCATATTTATGTCTTACGGTATCTAAGTCACATAGTTTCATAAAGGTAACATCGCTTTGACCAAAATCTTTAATGATATCTAGAATTAAAGCCATCCCAAATTCATCTAAAGAATGATTAGGCCCTTGCATTAAATGTTTATATTTATCCCAATATTTATCCATTAATATATCTGTTGCATTACCATATAAATAATCTTCAGGATGATCACCTTTGTAATGATAGGGGACAATCATAGGCATATTATATGTATAGTTAGCTTTAGCACTAACTGGCCAATTAATTGAACAAGTAGTTAAATTATTTTCTCTTGCATGATCTAATAAAGTAGGTACTTTAATTTCATCTTTCATACCAAACCATACATCACTAGACCTACAACCTCTTTTTAATAATTCATTATTAGTAATACCATGCTTATCTACATAAACTCCTGTAACAATAGATGTATGACAACAATATGTTAAAGCAGGATGGACAGGTAAAAGATGATGTACATAAGAGCCCTCTGTAATGATTTTTTTAAATGTTGGTAATGTTTTCATATATTCAATATCACTTGAACATAAAGCATCAATCATAAATACTAATAATTTTTTCATGTTACCTCTTTATTAGTGTAGTCTGTAAGTCTATCAAAAGATATTATAATTTGTAAAGTGGTGCTATAATAATCGAACACATTATAGGAGGTTTAAGCGATGCGTAAATTAATGAAATTAGCCCTTGAAAAAGAACAAATCCGTATCAAAGAACAATATGATCGCTTTGATGGATATGAAATACATTTATATGGAGATGAACGTGATAACTTTGATTTAGCAGATTCATTGAGTAAGCCAATAGTGAATGTTCATTATCCTCTTAATGATTGTGATGTATATGATGTCATAGATAATTATGATAGCCCTTATGCACAAAATGTATATAATCTCTGCAAGAAAAAAAGAGCAGGTTTAGTAGTACATGCTGAAACAGGCTTAGCTAGACTAAAAACAAATCCAAAACTAGATGATTTCTGTGAATTTATAAAAGCGGAAGGTATTATTTTGCATGTAGAGAATTGTTATAGAAATGTTGGGGCAGTAGAAGGCTTAAGATTATGTAATTATCTAAGAGATAAAATTGGTAGAAATAAAGTCTATCCACTATTAGATACTTGTCATCTAATCATGAGTGAAATGTCATTTAAGTTTGAAGAAATGTCTTTCTTTGCGACAATAGATGCATATACTAGTGATAATTTTAAAATACATTTAAATGATTGTATTGGTAGTGGCGAAAAAGAAACCGGTGGTATTCATGGTACTAATTTCTATGCTAATCAATATCTATTATGGAATATCTTATGGAAGTTAAAAGAAATAACGGAAAGAGGCACAGATATAGATTTAGTATTAGAAGTTGATGAGGTTGATTATAATTATCCAACTAATGCTGATATTCTAGCTAAGAACATTAATAAGATGTGGGAAGAGCTAAAAGTAGCTCAAGCAGAAATATCATATAAGAACAGGTTATAACCTGTTTTTTTTACTAGTATTAAGTTATTATTATCAAGGTGAGAATATGACATTTACTTATACACTTACATATTTTTTAGTAACATTGACGTGTGCTTTAATTAGTATTGCGATACTACTACAACTTAATATCAATATGGGTAGTGAGCAGGAAGTGAAAGCTTTCCGCAATTATGTATTTTGGTATTTAATATTTGTTTTAACAAATATGATTTGGGTATGGATTAATTATGGTTTTTTAAATTGGTTAGGAAGTCCTTTTAGTATTATTAATTTAGTGGCGATATGTATATCATCTTATTATTGGTTTAAGTTTGTAGAAGCGCGAATTGCAGGTAATTTTGTGAATAATCCATTATTCCGATTCATTTCTTTAGTTCCTTTAATAGTAGCGATTATTCTTATTGTGACTACACCATTCACCAATTTAATATTTAGCTATAGCGGTAATGAATATATACATGGTCCATTTTATCCGACTATGTTTATTCTTGCGATTTCTTATCTATTATTTGCAACTATTCATATCATCACAAAAATCAACCATAATACTTCTAATGATAAGAAAAGAGATTATTATTTCTTAGCGGGCTTCTTATTATTCCCAGTTGTTGCAGGAGTAATTGATATTGTGGCTGAAAACTTGCCAGTAATGGAATTAGCACTTTTATTAGGTACACTTCTTATTTATACTAATTTTCAACAATCGCAAATATATAATGATAGTTTGACAAAATTAAATAATCGCAGAGCAGTAGATAATTATCTATCTAGCCATTTTCCTTTTATCACTAATGAGAAGCCTTTATATTTCTATATGCTAGATGTAGATTTTTTTAAATCAATTAATGATACTTATGGTCATATTGAAGGGGATAAAGTATTAAGAATTGTTGGTAATGCTTTATCCAGATGGTCAGAAGACCACCATCATTTTGTGGCAAGATATGGTGGTGACGAATTTTGTGTTATTATCAATAATAAAATATTAGATAATCATGAAGAAGTTCATAAAGAAATACAAAGCTATATTGATGAAGAGATGAAAGCTAATAATATGCGCTATGAATTAACAATATCAATGGGTTACGCAGAATGTGTTTCTCCATATAGTTCTGTAGATAAAGTTATAGATGCTGCAGATAAAGTACTATATGAAAATAAGAAAAAGAATAATAAAGGTAGGTAAAAGATATGGCTATAGAATCAAAATATTATTTACATGAATCTGATGAAGCTGCTTTAGAAGCTTTAAAAAGTATTCCTGGCTTTTCTAAAGTATTGAAATCATTTTTAAAAGATTTTAGTGAAAGGCAAGCTAAACTTAGATCAATGTCTTCATATATTCGCATAAATGAAAATCAATTAAATAAATATTATGAAATGTTAGAACCAATATGCGATAAGTTAGGAATTGAGAAGCCAGAATTATATCTAATGATGGATGTTAGACCTAATGCTTTTACAACTGGCGAAACCAATCCACAAATAGTACTTACTTCAGGCTTATTAGATACTTTACCAGAAGAATTAATTCCTACTGTAATAGCTCATGAATGTGGACATATCGCTTGTCATCATGTTTTATATAGAACTCTTGGAAGCATATTAATTGGAGGAGCTTCAACAACTATAAGTAGATTTCCTTTAGGAGGATTAATCTCATTACCATTACAGATGTCTTTATTCTATTGGATGAGATGTAGTGAATATTCAGCTGATAGGGCAGCTATGATTTGTGATGGCACAAGTAAAAAAATGATTGAAGTTTGCATGAGATTAGCTGGATATGAAAAAAGCATCACAGATAATATGAATGTTGAAGAATATCTCAAACAAGCAGAAGATTATCGACAAATGATTAGTGATAATAAATGGGATAAAACAATGGAATATTATATGTTAGCAGGAACTTCGCATCCATTTACCGCAATCAGAGCATTAGAATGTCGCGAATGGGAAAATAGCGAACAGTTTAAACATATTTTAGATAATACTTATATGAATTATCCTCTTCCAAAGAAAAAGATAACTCAAGATTCACCGATATTTCCAGATATATCTGAATTTATAAAAAAGACCTTTAAACAAACAAAAATAAGTAAGCATAAATGTAATATATGTGGACACGAGAATGATGATAACGCTAAATATTGTGAAAAATGTGGAGCATTATTAGATGATATAAAAAGATGTCCATCATGTAATGAACCATTAGATGGAGATGAAATATATTGCCCTAAATGTGGTAAAAACATTAGGGAATAACAAAACATGGTTAAATAGTTTTTAATTCAAGACAACTGAAGATTTAGTGGAAACACTAAATCTTTTTATATATATTTTATGGAACCTGAAATCCTTCTATCTATATAAAAGGTAGAAGGAGAAAGAAGATGGAAAGAATATAATATGAAGAAATCACAATCAAGAATGATTACATGTTTAAAACAGTAATGAGTAAAAAAGAAAGAATAAAAGAATTATTAAAAAGAA
>CACZTC010000130.1 GCA_902784015.1 uncultured Erysipelotrichaceae bacterium
AAAAATCATCTATTATTTTTAAATTATGAAAAGCTATATTATTCTCAATAAATGATTTAGATAATATATCTATAATTAATACTATTAAAGCAATAATATATGTCATATTAATCAACTGATTTTAAAGCTTGGGCAATTTGATCAGGACAAGATGTAACTCTACCATTACAATTAATACCATCTAGTAAAGATATAATCTCATCTTTTTTTCTTCCTACAACAAGCTTTGAAATACCTTTAAGGTTACCATTACATCCATTTTCTACTTTTAAAGATTGAATAATATCATTTTCATCTAGTGAAATAGTAATGTGTGTAGAGCAGACCCCTTTAGGTGTATATTCAATAATTCCTTTCATATTTAACCCCTATCCATTATATCAATTAATTATATAAAAGAATCTTTGTGGACCTTTTATATATAAATAAATAATTAATATGATATCTAAAATTAAATATATAAACATAATTACATAATATAGATTTAAAGTATCTATAAACTTAAAATATAAAATCATATTAATAATCGCTATCACAAAAGGAACAAAAGTGCCTAAGAATGAAGCTAATGATCTTTTAATTACAGATGATTCATTATCGAAATCTAATTTTGGAAAATATAAATTAATAACTAGACCTAAACATGATACAAAAATAGCTGCAAGAATAATAAATATTATACCTACAAGATAATATATATATTCAAAATGAAATGTTATACCAAATAATAATAATGTAATAAAGCTAGGAACAACAATAATCATAATATTCACTAATATTTTAGATATAAATATATCTTTAATAGTGATAGGTAATGTTTTTAATAACCAAAAAGCTTTACCTTCTAATGAAATAGAAACATGGGTAGTACATGTCATTTGACTAACTAAAAAGACTATTAATGTAACAGATTGCCAAATGATAGTTTTAATATCTTGACCTAAAAAAGATAATGAATTAATCATAGACTTTATTTCATCACTTAAGAAAAAGCATAAATAAAATGAAGTAAGCATCAACATGATCATTCCTATTGATGTATTTAATAAATACATAAAATTAGAGAATACTTTTTTAAATTCTTTACTTAATAAAGTCACAAAAGTGCTCTTAGATTTAATACTTTTATTAAATTGAAAATTAGTATTATGATATCCGAGATTAGATTTCTCATTAATCTTTATAATATTATTACCATAGAATCTAATAGCTATAAATAATAAAGCAAACGCAATAATTGTATTTAAAATAATATAGAAGAATTTATTATCAAGCATTGCTATAATATACCAATTACATGTAAATAGATATTTGAAATAAATATCTGCATATGAAGCATCAATACTTGTCCCTTCTCCTTGAGAATAGCCTAATTTAAAAGAAACAAAATATATTAAACCAACAAATAGAATAGTTCCTAAATTCTGGATTAAATTACTATATTTCTTACCGGCAGAAATATATTTTACAAATATTCCAATAGTAGCTGCTAATAATAATGGAATTATTGGAAAAGAAATAAAACCAAGAACCATATATAGATAATAAGTAAAGCCAGCCACTATTCTATATCCATATATAATCAAAGCAGGCATTAAGAATAATAATGTATAAATATATTCAATTAATATATAAACAATAACTTTAGATAAAACAATATTATGATTTTTAATAGGAAAAGATCTTAATAAATCTATATCTTTAAAACCAAATAACATTCCTTGACTATTAGATATACCAAATATAAATGTCATTAAAAAAGCAAAATAAGCAATGAAATAAGGGAAAAATGATGATTTATCATAACCAAATAAATCTATATATAAAAATGCATAATAAATAGATAATCCAAATAAAAGAATAAATGTAAAAAAAGCAGAACCAATTTTTAAGCCTTTTTTAGATGATCTTTTAAAGATAAAATTCTTAAATTGGGCTTTAGTTAAGATTAAAAACTCACTCATTATTATTCTCCAAATCTAAGAATAATTCTTCTAAAGATATACCTTCACTTAATAAATCTTCGGTAATACCTTGTTTAATAATATTTCCATCTTTAATGATTGCTACTTTATTACATAAATTCTCTACTACTTCTAAAACATGAGATGAAAAGAAGACACTGCCACCCTTATCACATAACTCTTTTAATTTATTCTTCATAATAAATGAAGCTTTAGGATCTAATCCCACAAAAGGTTCATCAAGAACTAATAATTTAGGTTCATGTATTAAAGAAGAAATAACTGCTAACTTCTGTTTCATACCATGAGAATAACCTTTAATTTGATCACCTAAGACATCAAATAATTCAAATTCTTTAGCATTTGTTTCTATCGCAGCACTTCTACTATTCTTATCAATTTTAAAAATATCACATATAAAATTTAGATATTGAATACCAGTTAAATTTTCATATAGATCTGGATTATCTGGTAAATATGCAGTTATAGATTTAGCGCGTAATGGGTCATCTTTTATATTGACGCCATCAATATATATTTCTCCATCATCATAATCTTGTATACCTACAACACATTTAATTGTAGTCGTTTTTCCTGCTCCATTATGCCCTACAAAGCCATATATTTCACCATCTTCAACAACTAAATTAATTCCATGTAATACTTCTTTTTTATCATATGATTTCTTTAAATTACGTATATCTAACATCTTTACCTCCAAAATTAAGGGATAATTAATAATTTCACTAAATATATATTATAGGAGATATATTAAACATGCTAGAGCTATTTGCGAATATTAATATTTTATTAATTGGTTTTATATTTATAAATTATCCTAATTATTCATTTATTAATACGAACTTTTATAAAACAATATATTATTTT
>CACZTC010000131.1 GCA_902784015.1 uncultured Erysipelotrichaceae bacterium
ACCAGATTTAAAAATTGTAATCACAGGAACGCAATATGGATATAAAAGAGAAGACGGAGTATTTGTAATTCCAATTGGTTGTTTAAAAGATTAGGTTTTCTTTACGGGGTATAGCAAATCATAAGTCAGTATAACCTGGTATATCGTGGCATAAAAGTCCTTGACAAATCGTTACGCGGTCGGTGAGTAAGAGAGTATTTAGGGCCCGCATTCTATTGAGAGTGCGGGCGTTTTATGTGGCTAAACGCGCTTTACAAACGTACTTTAAAATTATATAATTAAAGCGCGAATGTGAGGTGATTGCCATGAGTAATAAAGTGGACGATATAAAAAAAAGAGCCGAGGAAAGCGGTGGCTTAGTAAAAACCAGCGATATTCAGGAACTCGGTAATAATAGAACATATATAAAGGGTCTTGTGGATTCAGGTTTTTTGGTGCGGGAATCGCACGGAATATACTCTGTCAAAGGTGAGAATTCGAATGAATTTGCTATTATCCAAAAGAGAAGCACGAAACTAATCTTTTCATACGGAACGGCTTTGTTTTTCCATGGATTATCTGAAAAAGTCCCGGGTCATATCGATGTTACCGTTCCCCAGGGATACAACGTAAGCAGAATTAAAAAATCGTTCGATAACCTCAGGTTCCATTACGTAAAACCCGAAGTTCTGATGGAAGGTGTGGAGAAACTATCAACCCCACAAGGAACCAAAGTATGTGTATACAATAAAGAACGTTGCATTTGTGATCTTGTAAAGTCTGAAGGTAATATAGATAAACAAATATATACACAGGCTCTTCAAATCTACTTCGCTAATTATTTAAAAACAAGAGAGTTAATAAAGATGGCCAAAATTATCGGAGTAGAGAAAGAAGTTAGACGATATATGGAGGTACTACAAAAATGATGAGCCCGGAACAATTAAAAGGAATGATTAGAAATATATCCAAAGAGAAGGGGTTGTCATCTCAGGAGATCGACATTGTTGAAGAAATGGGAGAACAAACAGAATGAGAGAATATTCAATGTTAAAAAGTGAAATCCAAAGTTACGGAATCTCAGAAGATGACGTCCAAATCATAAGAGAAAAAGAGGGTGTGATAGTAGCCAGAGTTCACTACGGCGATACCACAGCGATTTTGAAATGCTTTGAAAACGAAGAATTTTGCAGAAAAATAGACAATTACGAAATACTTCAAAGATATGATATTCCGACCATTAAAGTTTTAGGCAAAGGTGAGAAATCAATCCTATTGGAAGATATTGATGCCTCAGAGCTTTGGCGTCTTGGAGAAGAAAGCGATCTCAGTAACCCGACCGTGATAAAGGCCATTGCCAAATGGTATAGAATCCTGCATACAAACGGCATCCAGTATGTGCGAGAACACGGTGCAGGAATGTACGAAGAATGGGACTGCTTTACGATTGAGGATATTAAGTCTATAAAAGAGAAATATAATCTTATAGATAATGTCGGAATCGATGCTCTTGAACAGCACTTTGGCGAAGTGAGGAAGAGGCTTGATGCCGCACCGAGGACGCTTTGTTATAACGATTTTTATTATACCAATCTGATTGTAAAAAAGGATTTGTCGGAAGCCTTGATGTTTGATTACAACTTGCTAGGGAAAGGCAATTACATCTCCGACATTCATAATGTGACCTATTGGTTTAGTAAGGAAAACAAAGACTTATTTTTGTCTGTATATGGAGAGCCGGAGGAAGACTTGATTCTATTGGATAAAATATGTGCACCAATTGTATCACTTTACTCTGCGATGACGCGAGATGTTTTCCCGGGCTGGGCAAAGGAAGCCTTAGAAAACTTGCAAGAAATACCAGAGTTAATCGATGAATTAGTAAATAGTCCTTGTTCGTAAAGCAGGTTTAGGAAACAGGCTGTCTGACAGGATTGGAATATTTTAATGGTCCACAGAAGAATAATAAACCTCTTTACGGACCATTAATTTTATAAAAGATTTTGTAACTAATGAGACCTATTATCGTACCTTAAAGGCAAGAAGACAAACGTTAAGGGAGAAGGTTTCTCCCAAATATGCTATTCAAGGGACGCTTATTACTACATATGGTTTAAAGCACAATGCTTATAGTGGCGAATTTATTAGATGTGTGACACTTGAGGATTTGTTCTCGTATGTATGATGAAGGTATTAGTTGGTATACAATTGCATAACTTGGCATATCATCAAAAGTCCTTGACAACAGGCAACAGGGTAGGCAAAATGATATGAATTAGTAAAAGACCACAACGTGGTCCTTTATCGTGTTTTCGTTATTCTATATGGGTCACAATCCAACCTAATAATTCTTCGTATCCTTTATTTCCAAATGCTATTTCAAGAAATATATTTGATAATTCTTCTTGAGAATAGTTAATATGAATATCATTAAGTTCTAAGAATACTAGCATTGCATGTGCGCCAATTCTTTTATTACCATCAACAAATGCGTGATTACTAGCTAGCCCAAAGCCTAGTCTAGCAGCTTTTTGGTAAACAGAAGGGAATAAGTCCAGATTATCATAGGTTTGAAAAGGTTCAGCTAGCGCAGATTCTAATAATCCTTCATTTTTTTAAACCTGCAGATCCCCCAGTTTCGGTAATTAGTTCTTGATGTAACATAAGTACTAATTCTTTTGATAGGATAATCATTTAGCTGATTCCTCATATGCCTTACGATTTTTATTAATTAGTCGTTTAGATATTTCACTAACACTTTCCTTAGAAGCTGTTTGCATAGATTCAGAAATATCAAAATCGATAATCAAATAACGAGGTTTATTGTTTTTTAAAATGATAGCTGATCCATTATCGTCTACAAGTCTTGCTACTTTAGAAAAATTTTGATTTGCTTCTGTCATAGAAATAATATTTTTTGTATCAATTCAAGGTGTCCATATTAATAAGTGTAGGAAACAACATGTTTAGTTCTGCGTTTTATTTGATGATAAAACTGATTATTAACTTAAACATTATTTAAGCCATAAGAATATAAAAATATTATGTTTTTTATAATATAATTATTATTAATTAGTATTTTGAAAGGATAATTAAAATGATTGATTATACAGAAGGTAGTGGTAAACAATACCATATAGGATTAGGACCTGAAGATGTAGGTAGATATGTCTTTTTACCTGGAGATCCCAAAAGATGCGTAAAGATAGCTAAATATTTAGAAGATGCAGAATTTGTGGGTGATAGTAGAGAATATATGACTTATACAGGTTATCTTGCAGGTGAAAAAGTTAGTGTCATGTCTACTGGTATGGGTGGACCAAGTGCGGCTATTGGTTTAGAAGAATTAGTAGCGATAGGGGCAGATACCTTTATTAGAATAGGAACTTGCGGAGGTATGGATGTAAATGTTAAAAGTGGTGATTTAGTTATCGCTACTTCCGCAATAAGAATGGAAGGTACTACCAGAGAATATGCTCCAATAGAATATCCTGCCGTAGCTGATCTAGAAATAATAAATGCATTAGTAGAAGGAGCTAGACAAATGGGTGTAGCTTATCATACAGGTGTAGTTCAATGTAAAGATGCTTTCTATGGTCAGCATCGCCCTGAGACTTTACCTAATGGTCAAGAATTAATGAGAAAATGGGATGCCTGGGTAAAGCTAGGTGCTAAAGCATCAGAAATGGAAAGCGCTGCTTTATTTATAGTAGCTTCTTATTTACATGTAAGATGTGGAACTATCTTATTAACTGTAGCTAATCAAGAAAGAGAAAAAGCAGGCTTAGATAATCCGCAAGTGCATGATACTGATCTAGCAGTAAGAGCGGCTATTAAAGCGATGAAATATATTATTGAACATGATAATTAATAAAGCCCTTTAAAGGCTTTATGCGGTGTTAATTCAGTGGTAGAATGCCAGCTTCCCAAGCTGAATATGCGGGTTCGATTCCCGTACACCGCTTTTCATTATTCAAAAAGGATAATAATAAATGGATAAGAAAGAATTAATTGAAAGAACATTGATGAGTATAATAGGCGTTATTATATGTGGCATTAGTGTTGGTATATTTAGAGTGGCTGCATTAGGTGTTGATCCTTTTCAATCTTTGATGAGTGCTTTAAATGTTGTTATACCTATCTCCTTTGGTACATTATATGTAATTGTAAATATAATATTTTTATTATTTTCTTTATTATTTGATAAATCTAAAATAGGTTTAGCAACCATAATTAATTTAACTTTATTAGGTTATATAGCTGAATATTCAGAAACATTTATAAAGAATATCTTAGGTCCAATATCTTTATTTATTAGATTCATATTATTAATAGTAGCTATCATCATAATATGTTTTGCTTCAGCTATTTATTTCAATGCTAATTTAGGTGTATCTACATATGATGCTGTATCTCTTATCATTTCCGAAAAACAAAATAAAGTTAAATTTAAATATTGTCGTATTATTAGTGATTCTTGTTGTGTATTAATAGCTTTAATATTATTTAGAATCAGTAATTATTCATGGTTAGAGATTACAGCATGGATTGGTATAGCTACTATTATTACAGCTTTCTTTATGGGACCTTTAATATCTTTCTTTTCTAAGCTATTACCATATAGTAATAGGGCTATAAATTAGCAAAATTTATTAAATTGAAAATGACTTGTTTTTTGACAGTTTTGACGTTCCATTATAAAATCGTTTCTGCAATAATATAGTTGCTTAAATAAAAACTGAATCAATTCAAACAGAATCACGTAGCTGATTATGGGGGACTTAGCAACGTTTTTATTTGAAAAAAGAAAGGAACAGCGGATGGAAAACGCTAGAAAAGAAATTAATAAAAGAATTTCTAAGAACAAGTTAGCCAGAAGAATGCGCACTCTAGTATGTCTTTTATCTGTAGTTGTTCTTTTTATCACTTCTTTCTCTTTAACAAAACAAGGTATTACTTTAAGTGCACAATTAATATGTGAAAAAGAAGAACATACACATAGCGGTGAATGTTATGAATTAGTTGAGACATTAGTTTGTGAAGAAGATCATGAACATACAGAAGAATGTTATTCAAGTGAATTAGTTTTAATATGTGAAAAAGAAGAACATATTCATTTAGATGCTTGTTATGAAAATGAAGTAGTTGAAGAAGAAGTAGAAGTAATCGAAGTTGAAGAAGAAGCTACTCCAACTACAGATGAAGAAGAAGTTGAAGAAGTAGAAGAAATAATTGAAGTAGTAAAAGTAGAAGCAAAAACAGTTAAGACTAAAGCTGCATTAAGATCTGCTCAATTACAAGGTGATAATTATGTTGTTAAATCATGGGACGACCTTAAAGCTTTAATTAAAGATGGAACATATGAAGATGGAACAACAACTGCAACAACATTAAATATAGTTGTAGATGGCACTATTGGTGCTAATAGTACAATTACAATACCTAGTGGTAAGACAATCAACCTAAGTGGAACAAATAATGGAATTATTTATGTTGATGGTTCTGAAGATGTAACAATAAGTGATGGAATGTTCTTGGTAAATGGCGGAACATTAAATATCGAAAACTTAACACTAAGTGGCCAATTAGCTACATATACTCCTGGTACTGGTGGGGATTGTAGTAAAGATTTAACATATTCTGGTGCTGCTGTTATTGGTGAGGAACTATCTGATAAAACAAAAGCATTCAGCCTTGGTAATAAGCAGTTATATCATCTTTCTGTAGATGCTGTGAAAAAAATAACAACAACTACTAGCAAATATCCGCTTTATCTTAAAAAGGTTAGCGATGGTGAATTTGGAGAACTTGTTACAGATGAAGTGTATTACATGTTCTACAACGATACAGGTACGAAGTATTGGGTAAGATTAAATGGTGGAGGATATGATTTCTGGCAGGGTACATATGATACTATGATCGGAAAGTCTGAGACTGATTTAAATAAATTTAAGTGGAAATTCAACAGCGCTGGCGTCTTGGAAAATGTTAGTGATAATGGTAATTATATTCTTTATGCAGATTCAGAAGGAAATATATCTGTTACAACTAAAACAGAAAGTGGTTGTACACCTTCGGCAAATCCTACATCAGGAACATGGACTCCAGTTGCTAACTCTACAATTAATGATGTAGTTTCAGATAATACAAAAGGATTCTTCTTTGCAATCGACAAGAGTGAAAATAATACTGGTACTGTAAATCTTAATGACGGCACAGTTATTAAAGATATGAAGTATACAGGTGATAAAAAGGATATTTCTCCAATATGGGTTAATGGTGGTGCCTTGACGATCAATGGTACTGCTAAGATTGAAAATAACTATGGTGGAAAAATGCCTAAGAATAGAGAAGACGGCGACTTAACATATCAAGATGTTGTTGATACAGCAACTAGACATAATGATAAATCTTATGACATAAACTGGGGTGGTATGTCATACCGTGCTGATCAAGATGATCCAACAAATCATGCTGCAGGTGCTATATTAATTGAAAATAGCGGATCAGTTGTAATGAATAACGGTACAATTGGTGGCGATAAGGGTAATACAGGTATCGCTGGTGCTGTTTATATCAATAATGGTACATTCACACAAAATGGTGGAACAATTAAATCTAATCATTCTTATAAAGGCGCTGTAGTAGTTGATGGCGTAAATAGTAAATATAATTTTAATAAAGGTTTTATAGATGGTAATGATGCGGCTTATTTAGGTGCTGGTATCACAGCTATTGATGAAGGTCAGGTAGTTGTTGGTGTAGCAAGTGATGATGCTTGTGCAGCCGATAGTGCTCAAAGACCACAAATTATCAACAACAAAACAATTCACCAAGGTGGTGGTATATATGTTCACTCTAATAACGTGACATTAAATAACGCTAATATTGCAAATAACGTTGCTCACTTAATGGGTGGTGGTATATACGTATATGGTGGAGATCAGAATGCTAATGATGCAAACTCTATCCTAGTAGTAAACAATACTTACGTTACAAACAATACAGCAGGAAGCCAAGCTAGTGCATTTACAGACTCAAGTGTAAGTACTTATGATTATTTAGCTGGTTTTGATGACATGTATTCTAGCAGAGATGATTCTGCAGGTGTTCGTAACTACGGTGAAGGTGGCGGTATTTGGCTATGTACATATGGTTCAGTTGTCATGGATGGTGATGAATTACACCTTTGGGGTAACTATAATAAAAAAGGCATGATGGGAAAAGATTTCTACAAACATGCTAAAGGTTCTCAACATGGTGTAATAGTAGAGTTTGATACAAGTAGTAATGATGCTTATCAAACAAATTCTGGTGATACATTCGCTTATCCAAGAGTTAACGGAGAAATAAATCCTGGCTTTTCACCAATTACTGGAAGATTAGGACTTGAAAATACAACATCTGCTTATAGTACTTCAAATCTGGATTGTAATACAGTAATTATCCAAGGCAATGCTGCTGGTTATGCAGGTGGTGGTCTAGGTGTTAACGGTATCCTATCTTATAGAAAACTTACAGATGAAGAATTCTATCGTCCTGAATTCTCATTCACAAAGAATTGGAAGAATGCAGATGGTACCGTAATATCAACAACTGATAAATCAGCTACATTTGAAGTAAAAGTTTATGATCTAGAAGTTAGTGAAACAGAGCCAGTTAAGACATATGGTAATCAAGCTGGATATCAAATTTCACAAGATGTATTAACAGCAAATCCAGATGAAGGAAAGATTATTCTAAAAGATGGAGCTAATATTGTAGATGACCCTGAAGGTGCTAATAACTACGGATTCAGTGTTACAAACTGGAAGGCAACAATTAAGCTTCCACAAATATTCGATGAAAATGGAGTTTCTATATACAAAGACTTAACAAGTAGTACTTCTACTAGTAAAGATGAATCTGAAGATTCATATTCAATCGGGGATAGGTTAAAGATTGTCATCGAAGAAAAGGGTATTACAGGTGACACAATAAGTTCTTATGACTTAAAACTAGGAGACTTAACCATTTCTAGTGGTACACCAAATGTTATTCACAATCATCAAAATGATATTAGAATAACTTTCAATACTATTTCGATAGAAACATCACTAACTAACACAAAACAAGACGGCAAAGGACAAATTCAAATTACTAAAAAAGATAAATCTGACAATTCTGTATTAGTAAGTGATGACTTCGAATTCCAATATCGTAAAGTTACTAAATCTGGAAATACATATTCAGAAATAAGTGGTGAAGATTGGAAGACATTCAGTAAGAATAACGGAGTTCATACAAGTGAACTACTAGATTCAAATAGTTATTATGAAGTTAAAGAATCTGCTACAGCTACTGGCTATACTGGTTTAGGTGAAGGAAGAGTATATGTATATGTGAATCAACTAGGTGAAGTTACAATCGATTCACAAAGCAATACTGACAACAATGTAACTAACGTTGCTACAACAGATCTCACTGGTGATCAAAATGGTCAATTAATTACATTCGATGTATACAATAAACCTGAAATTGGATTAGAAATAATCAAGGTAAATGAAAATGGT